>CAMBHM010000008.1 GCA_945867185.1 Legionella genomosp. 1 | reverse complement strand
TTGAGCCCAAAGTTGCATAGCACCTGACAAAAAGCTGTCATACCCAGCTAAGTCCCTACAGTTCTCTACAAATTCCTTATAGGCTTCATCAAAATCTTTTGCCTCTTTTCGATCGAATGTCGCTCTCAACCCTTTGGCTTGTCCTCTTGCGCTCGCCCATGCGGTAAAAGCTTTTTCCTTTGCTTTCTGAGCGGCCGCTTCATTCTCTTGTCGTTGTAAGTTCTCTTTCAGTTGTTGTGCTAGAGAAGGACCAGGCATCACCATATTACACCCCCAAGAAAAGCTTAAAATAAAATTTCTTTGATTGATCATAGCACAAAATGGTGGGATTGTCATCCCAATCACTCAGGACGTATTGCTCATAAACGGTTGTTTGAAGGCCGTGGGTATGCTGCCCCGGTTTGTGAATATGCCCATGGACCACCAAGGAAACCTGGTACGTTTCTAGATGCTTCAACATCTGTGGCACCACGATCGCAAACGCAGCCTCGGGTTTCGATCGATTCGATTGACTTCGACTACGCGCTTGCATGACCATTTTTTGACGAATAGATTTTGGAACATAAAAAAACAGAGGTGCAAACCATCGGTTGCGTGTGAAACGACGTAACCATTGATGGCCTTTGTCGTTGGTACAGTACCTGTCTCCATGCGTCAATAACACAGGGGTTTGTCCGACAATCAGGCAATAGGGATCAGGCAGTATCGTGAGAGACGCCAAGGCTGCAAAGCGCTGCCCTACTAAAAAATCTCGATTGCCAGGCATGAAATAAACAGCCACCCCAGACGACGCAAGCCACGCCAACTGCTCGGCAATGGCAAGACTCCAAGGCTCTATGAGATCATCGCCTGACCAGACATGAAACAAGTCCCCTAAAATATATAACGATCGTGTCCGTTGTGCGGCCCAATGAATAAAGCGTTCAAATCGTGCTGTGATAAGTGGCTCGTGAGGACTTAAATGGAGATCGGAGATGAAGATCGCTTCAATCATAAGGCTTCTATTTGAATATGATCATCCTGAAGAAAAATTTGACAAGGCCCTGCCATCGGCGTAATCGCATCGCTCAACCGATAAAAGCCCGCAATCGAGACCAACTCGGCCTCTAAAGATTGACAAAAAATACGGGCATCCTTATCACCGGTGATGCCAGCCAAGGCCCGACCACGCAAAGCACCGTACACATGAATATTTCCATCTGCCAACAGTTCCGCGCCATGACTCACCGCCGCGGTAATAACAAGATCAGAGCCTTTGCTAACCACTTGCTGCCCCGATCGCACAGGGGTGGTCAACCGTTTGGTTTTGATCGTTTCAAGAACCTTAGGCGTCGCATTTTTTGAACGATGTGGCGCGGGTTTGTCTTCCACAGAAAAAAGACTCATCACCGCAAGACCCTCACAGTCTGCCCGCGTTTTTAAAAAAGGTGTTCCGCCTTGAACGGCTACAGGCAATAACCCTTGTGCACGCATGCAAAGACAAAACGCTTGCAGATCCATCGCATCACCATCTATAGCGGAGCAATCCAAGACGATAGGTGTCTTATCGAATAATTTGGGGGCTTTTAAGACCACATCCGTCAATTGTTGCTGAAATCGGATGAGATCCAGATCTAAAAGTTGCATCACCGTCAACGTGTACAATCGGCCCTTTAGTTTAAATGCTTGTGTTTTCAATAAATTATCAGTCATAGTTGCGATATCCATCGCGAGTATTTTTGTTTATACTAGCACGCACGAAAGGATAACAGAAGGTTCATGGCGTGGATAAATTGTGGTTGCAACAGTATCAAGAAGGGGTTCCTTATGAAATCAGACCCAATACTTATGCCTCACTCGTAGAATTGTTTGACTCAACCTGTCAAACGCATCATGAAAACACCGCGTATGTAAACATGGGGGCACTGCTTACTTATGGCGATATACAGATCTTAAGCACCCAATTTGCCTCTTTTTTACAAACACTGGGTTTGAAAAAAGGCGCACGGGTCGCACTCATGTTACCCAATGTTTTACAATACCCTGTGACACTGTTTGGCGCGCTCAAAGCTGGTTATACCGTTGTAAACACGAATCCGCTCTATACAGCAGATGAAATTATCCACCAAATGAATGATTCAGAAGCCGAAGTGATTGTGGTATTGGCGAATTTTGCAAAAACACTTGAAGAAGCGTTGCCCGCAATTCCCAGTTTAAAACAGGTGGTGATCACCGAGATGGGGGATCTATTTCCTACATTCAAACGCGTCCTGGTAAATTCCGTCGTCAAATACTTCAAGAAACTGATCCCTTCTTATCAAATGCCAGGCGCATGGTCTTTTCGAAAAGCCTTGGCCAAGGGTGCAACACACGCATGGAGACCGGTGACGTTGACCCATGAAGACATTGCTCTACTCCAATATACCGGCGGGACAACCGGCATTGCGAAAGGGGCCATGTTGACACATGGCAACTTGGTTGCCAATGTCTTACAAGCCTCTGCGTGGTTAGCACCGCTCGATCTCGGCTGTCAGGACATCATTGTCACGGCTTTACCGCTCTATCATATTTTTTCATTGACAGCCAACTGCTTGACCTTTTTCAGTGTGGGTGCTAAAAATATGTTGATCACCAACCCTCGTGATCTCACACGCTTTATCAACGACATCAAACACAGTGGCTTTACCGCCATCACTGGGGTCAATACATTATTTAATGCCTTATTACATCATAAAAACTTTGACAGTATTGACTTCTCACATCTAAAACTTGCGTTATCAGGTGGCATGGCACTACAAAAAAGTGTTGCTGAGCAGTGGCAAATACGAACCCATTCGCCCATTCTCGAGGCTTATGGCTTGAGTGAAACAAGCCCTGCTGTCACCATCAACCCGATGTACATGACCGTATATAATGGCAGCATTGGATTACCCCTACCCTCTACGAACCTCTCTATTCGTGATGAGGCAGGTCAAGAAGTAGCGCTAGGCGAGCAAGGAGAGCTCTGCATTCAAGGACCTCAAGTCACACCAGGTTATTGGCGAAAAGAGGAAGAAACCAAGATCTCTTTCTGGGCTGATCATTTTTTTCGCAGTGGAGATATTGCTAAAATAGATGCAAAAGGGTTTGTATACTTGGTCGATCGCATCAAAGACATGATCCTCATATCCGGATTCAATGTATATCCCAATGAAGTGGAGCAAGTGATCTCGCTGATGCCAGACGTACTTGAAGTCGGTGTGATTGGTATCAAGGATGAGGAAGGGAATGAGCGGGTAAAGGCCTGTGTCGTGAAACGTCATCCTGCCCTCACATCGGAGGCCGTGATTGCACACTGTAAAGCCCATCTTGCAGCGTACAAGATCCCTAAAGTAGTGACTTTTCATAACGAATTACCCAAGACAAATGTCGGAAAAATTTTACGACGTGCCTTGAAGGACTTTCCTTAAAGCGCCTTCATAATACCTTCGAGTTTTATAAAACATTCTTGATATTCTGCTTCGCACTGAGAATCGATCATGAGGCCGCCCCCTGCGGCCAAATATAAACTATCTGATCCTGCGATCACTGTTCGGATGGCAATATTACTATCAAATCGCCCATGTCTGGAGGCATAAAAAATACTGCCACAATACAAACCGCGTGCAAAGGGCTCTTGCTCTGCAATGATACGCATGGCTTCTCGTTTTGGAGCCCCCGTGATAGATCCCCCTGGAAAGCAAGCCTCTAAGACAGCAAATGGCGTGGCATCAGAGGTCGCTGTGATGGTGCTCACCAAATGATGGACCGCCTGAAAACTTTGTAATTCACACAAGGCCAGCACTTGAACACTACCAGGGTGTGCCAATTTGCTTAAATCATTCCGCAATAAATCAACTATCATCACATTCTCAGCACGATCTTTCACACTGTTACGTAAGTCTTCTTGCAGTTGTTTGTCCAACCCTGGATCTGAATCTCGCTTCGCGGTTCCCTTGATGGGAGAGGTTTCTATCACCCCCTCTGCCATTGAAAAAAACCGCTCTGGAGAAAAACTCAGAATAGAAGCAGTCTCCAGGCTAAGAAACCCTCCAAAGGGAACAAGATTGCTTGCACGCACTCGGCGATATAACTCCCAACTGTCCCCTTGATACCGTGCAAGAAATGGTTGAGTATAATTCACTTGATACGCACGACCTTGCCGTAAAGCCTCGTGTATGGCTGCAAATCCTTGCTGATAGTCCTTTTTTGTAATCAGCGATTTGAATGGCTCAATGATAGAAAAAACAAGAGGCTCAGCACGAGCTTTTTCCCAACGAACGCAGATTTCTTCTACAATAGAGGGCGTTTCTTTTTTGGTATTGGCAGCCAGCAGGTGCACACAGCGTTTCTGATGATCAGTGACAATGGCCCAATCATAAAATCCAACAGAAACCAAAGGGAGATCATTGCAAGAATGGGGCTCTTTATGAATACCCACTGAGGTGGCCCCAAAGTCATAACTGAGATACCCAATAGCCCCCCCCTGAAAGGGCCGTGGAGAGAAAGAGGCGGCATGACCTAGGCGTTCTTGCAACCGTTGAAAGAATCCATGAGAAAACCCTTCTTGAATCTGATCGTAGGGATAAGCGGTGACAATATCATAGCGACCACGCAGCAGATCCCTGCTTTCTAATAAGGCAAATCCGGGTAGATGCGCGAGCGATTGATAATGAACTATCAAGTCAGGGGTATAAGGCAAAGGGATCACTACGCTCATCTTCAAGCCGGATAAATGGCACCCATCAATGTAGGATGGGTTGCGCCAGTGACGCATCTAAAATCAAGGGGAATGCGAGAGATTGTTTTTTCAGCAATCCACGCACACATCATGGCTTCGATAAAGTCAGGATCAATACCATAGTTGGCTGTACTGATTATAGGAAGTGCAGGTAATCGCGCTTGAAGCGCCTCCAGTAAGGCCTGATTATGTACGCCCCCTCCGCAAACAAGTACTTCTTCCAAAAGCAACCCACTCGCTTGAATATCGTCACAAATAGTACTGACCGTCAACGCCAATAAAGTGGCTTGTACGTCTTCGGCTGAATCGGTAGGGATAAGATACTTTGATAGCCAAGCGGATGAAAAATATTCACGTCCTACACTTTTCGGGGCAGGACGTTTGAAGTAGGGATCATCCCTTAAGGCTGACAACAGTCGCGGAAGGACAGTGCCAGTAACAGCCCATTGTCCACACTCATCATAGGAGTGCCCCAACTGTAATTGCACCCAGGCATCCAGCAGACAATTACCTGGGCCCACATCATGACCCCTCACTGACTCTGTATTGAAAAGGTAAGTCACATTTGAAATACCACCAATGTTCACAATTGCCCGTGTTGTCCCAGAGAAGATCGCCTGGTGATACAAGGGGGCAAAGGGCGCCCCTTGCCCCCCTAACACCAAATCACGGGCTCTTAAATCAGCCACAACATCAATACCTGTCTCTTGTGCAATCGTGTGCCCACAGCCCAGTTGTACTGTGTATGGAATATCACCACTCGTATCGTGACAAATGGTCTGACCATGACTACCAATGATCAGGATCTTCTTGGGATCGACTGACGTCAATGCAAGGATTTCCTTAGCAGTTTCTGCAAAGGCACGACCCACTCGCGTACTCAATTGCGACAGTGCACCAGGTGATAAGCGTAACCCGGTCATCACCGCACGCAGATCAGCTGCCAATTCTTTAGGGTAAGGTCGGGTAATACCTTTTAATAACACCTGAGAAGGACTCTCTACTAAAGCTGCATCAATCCCATCCATACTAGTCCCGGACATAAGCCCCATGCATACTGTCATCGGCTTATCCCCGATTGAAAACAACGATAAAAATTAGCTGTTGTTTCCGCTGCGATCACCTCATAAGGTTCTTGACGTAACTCACCCAATGCAATGGCTACATGACGCACCCATGCAGGATGATTTTGCTTCCCTCGATAAGGAACTGGCGCCAAGTAAGGTGCATCAGTTTCGATAAGAATGCGATTCAACGGTACTTTTTTAGCCACTTCTTTTAATATTTGTGCGTTTTTAAACGTTACAATACCGGAAAATGAAATGTAAAAATTAAGATCGAGGGCCTGTTTTGCAACGCTCCAATCCTCTGAAAAACAATGCATGACCCCCCCTATAACACCTGCTTGCTCCTCTTTCATAATTCGCAAGGTGTCCTCTTGTGCTTGACGTGTATGAATGATCAAGGGCTTCGATGCGACAATCGCTGCTTGAATGTGTGTTCGAAAACGCCTTTGCTGCTTAAAGCGCGCTTCATCTGTAGTGGTTCTATAATAATCTAAGCCTGTTTCTCCCATCGCAAGACAAGCAGGATGCTTGGCATGGGTCAGCAACTGCTCGGCCGTCCACTCAGAAGAAAGATCCGTATTCGGATGAATACCAACAGAAATGCTGATTGCTGGGTAGCGATCCGCCAATGCATACAACGCTGGAAGATCATCAGGTTCAATACAAACACAAAGCATGAGCGTAACACCTGCACTCTCCGCAAGAGACAATACGTTTGTTATATCCCCACCCCAGTCAGTAAGGTCAAGTGTATGAAGATGACAATGAGAGTCTATTAATTCGGGGAGGTGATTCATAATGTATCCGTTGCCTGCGTGGATTGTAACTGTCCCGCCAACAGCGTTTCAATAGCACTAGAACAAGCACGACCGCGTTCGCCCAAACACTGCACACCAACGCCCATCGGTTTATTCCCTTGCGCACCTTTTGGGGTTATCCAAACAACCTGCCCTTCAAATTCATATATCGTCGGCTCACTCAATAGTTGTACTGAAAGGGGGATGTTGGTACCCAATGTATAAAGAGTTTGTGTCCGCACGAAAAGACCTCCTCCTTTGATAAAAGGCATGTAAGCCGAATACAACAAGGCCTCTGTTGGAAAAACGACTTTTAAAGGGGGGGCACTATGGGTCATTTTTATTTCCTTATGTATCCTAATAACAACTTTTCCAGTACCAAGGTTTGGTTCATAGAGACGGCATGGTGCATGGTACGCATGATCGACGTGATCTCTCGCAATTGATCGAATAACTCAGGTGAAGACAATCGATGTAATGCAATCGATTCTGATAGATGATGCGTCAACGCGCGCTCCCGAATCGCTTTAGCTGTCACCCAATACAACATCCAAATCATATCATCAAACGCATAAGATCCCCATCGTGCCGCCAACAAACAGGGCGAATATCGTCCCGCTACCAATTCTCCTAGTTCAGACAAAAGGTGGCTGTAATCCTTTATGATCGCAGCACGACTTGATCCTTCAGGATACGCCCCCCTCAAGCACTCGAAGGACGGGTCATCTGGAATAGAATAAACCTGACATCGACTTAATATCGTAGCAGGTATGGGTTCTAAGTGTGAGGCAATCAATATAAACAGCGTGTGATGGGGCGGCTCTTCTAGAACCTTTAATAAGGCATTCGCAGCCGAGATGGTCAGTCTATCTGCTGGTGCAATGACAATAAATTGTCGACCATCCCATTGAGGGGTTTGATACACTTTCTGTTGTAAGGCCCGGATCTCATCTATTTTAATAGCAGCGCCCGTTGCCTCAGTAACAATATCCAGGCGATCAGGATGCGATCTCTCTGTCAAGGCCATACAGGTTCGACAAAATCCACAAGGGGTTGTTTGACAACACAAGACTTTTATCAATTGATCTACGAAACAAAGAACATCCTCTTGTCTTGATCCTAGAAAAAGAAAGGCCTGTGGCAACCGATTATTCTCAATCGCACATAAAATTTTATCCCAAACAGGCTTATGATGACTAAGCCTCATGATGGGTTAACCAGTAAGATTCAAGCGAAGCCCTAATGAGGTGCTGGACGTGAGCCAATGGTTTACAAGCATCAATGACGATCACATTAGACATCGTTTTTAACTGCTTGTGATATCCTGCATAGACGTCCTTGAAAAACGCAAGTGACTCCTGCTCTATACGATCGGGCTTCCCTCGTTTTCTTGCACGTTTTAGTCCTTGCTCGGGAGGCAGATCTAAAAAGAGGATGAGATCCGGTTTGATTTCATTCAAACAAAAAGAAGATAACGCCCTTATCATGCCAGGATCAAGTTTGCGCCCCCCCCCTTGGTAAGCCCAGGTAGACAATTCAAATCGATCAGCAATCACCCAAACACCTCGATGTAAGGCTGGGCGAATGACAGATTCTATCAATTGCACACGAGAGGCATAGAGCAACAACAGCTCGGCCCGGGGATCAAGGATTTCCTCTTGAGTGGTTTCTTTAATAAGATGTCTCGTTGCATCCCCCACACGTGTCCCACCTGGTTCGCGCGTAGCAAGGATCTCAAGACCATGACTCTGCAAACACTGCTTCACCGTATGAATTGCCGTTGATTTACCTGCACCTTCTAGGCCCTCAACCACTATAAAATGCCCTCGCCCCATCCTAATTCCTTATTTCTTGAACCCACTATCATGGACAAAAAAACATGAGTCTTTTTTCATGTCTTTTGGTCCAATGTCCAATTATTTCCTAGAACCCAAATAACGAGAAATCGCTTTTTTTTGATCATCATAGTTCACTGAAAAATGATGCCGTCCCTCTCCGGTTGCAACAAAATACAGATAATCAGTCGGTTCAGGATGCGCTGCAGCATCAATGGCTTCTTTCCCAACCATGGTAATAGGGGTGGGGGGCAAGCCTCGATGTCGATAGGTATTATAAGGTGATTCAATCTGTAAATCGTCACGCGTCAGCACCCCCTGATAATGCACTCCTAATGCATATATAACCGTGGGATCCATCTGTAATGGCATGTTTTTTCGTAATCGATTGACAATAACCCCAGAAATCAGACGCTTCTCTTGAGGGATAGAGGCCTCTTTTTCAAGAATAGAAGCTGCAATCAGCATCTCATAGGCTGTTTGATAAGGCAGCCCTGGCGCTCGATTGACCCAATAGTTCTCCAATGTTTGTTGCAAGTGCTTATGTGCGTTGCTGAGCACCTCTTTACTAGAGGCCCCTGCCTCATAGATATAAGTATCTGCGAGTAACAATCCTTCAGCACTGGGGTATCCAAGCCCAATCAGAAGCCAATCGGTTGCATGATAAGTTAAATAAGGTGCCTTCTCTAAACGAGCCGACACAACCGCTTCGGTTGTGCCGGGAATAATCTGAAAAAAGAATGTTAGTACCTCTCCAAGGACCACACGATGTAACAACTGTGCGGCGGATTCTCCAGGCTGTATCTCATAAATACCCGCTTTTAATTGCTGAGAAACCCCTTGAATTTTGATAAGTGAAAGAAAAGCTTGTTCAGATGGTATAAGGTGACGACTTTTCAGCTGATGGGCAAAAGACAAGGCAGACGTTGCTTTGGGAAGCCGTAATAAAACAGGTGCATGGCGCTTATCAATCAGCGGCACCTTATATAAGCGAAAGAGAGGGTACCCTATCACAACAGCTACTGATAGAAGAACACAGCAGATCAATAGCCCCGTGATAATACGCCATTTCATAGTATCAACTGTCAATCCATTATTCGTTTAAACAATAAGCTACCGTTCGTACCACCAAACCCCAGTGAATTACTGAGCGCATAATCCATGTGTCTCTTTTGAGGACGATGTGGGACAAAATTCAAATCACACCCCTCATCCGGATGATCCAAATTAATGGTAGGCGGAGCAATCTGATCGCGCAAGGCCAAGACACAAAAAATAGCTTCCACAGCACCTGCGGCACCCAACAAGTGACCCGTCATAGACTTGGTTGAACTGACCGCCAAATCATAAGCATGATCTTGAAATACTCGTTTAATCGCTTTGGTTTCATTCCTGTCGTTTAAATAAGTCGCCGTACCATGGGCATTGATATAATCCACTTGATCAGGAGAAATACCTGCATCATCCAAAGCTGCTTGCATCGCTCGAGCAGCGCCATCAGCATGCTCATCCGGTGCTGTGATATGATAGGCATCTGCAGACATCCCAAAACCAACGAGCTCCGCATACATATGCGCCCCCCTTGCTTTTGCACGCTCGTAAGATTCAAGCACCAGTACACCTGCCCCCTCGCCCATCACGAACCCATCTCTCTCTTTATCGAAGGGGCGTGACGCTTTCTCAGGATCATCGTTACGTTTAGACAGGGAACGTAGCGCTGAAAATCCAGCAAGACAAAGCGGTGTACACGCCATTTCAGATCCGCCACAGACCATCAGATCAGCATCGCCATAGGCAATCATGCGGGCTGCAAGTCCAATATTGTGTGTGCCCGTAGTACACGCGGTTACCACCGCAATATTCGGTCCTTTTAGACCGTGTTTGATTGAAATTTGTCCGGCAACCATGTTAATAATGCCTGCAGGAATAAAAAAAGGGGACACTCGTCTTGGCCCACCGGCTAAGAGCTTGGCTTGATTGGCTGTAATAGTTTGTATCCCACCAATCCCTGCCGCAACGGCAACGCCTGCGCGATAAGAAGCCGCCTCATCCAATATAACGCCAGAATCGGCCCAGGCCTCATCTGCTGCTAACATCCCATACTGTGTGAACATATCCATTTTTCGAGCTTCTTTGAGCGACAAATGATGCTCTAAATCAGGATGTTTCACCTTGGCCCAAATTTTGGTTGAGTACTCTGTCGTATCAAACCCTTCCACCGGAGCGACCCCACTCACCCCTGAAAGGATATTTTTCCAAGTTTCATCAACCGTCAAACCTACCGGAGTGAGCATGCCCATCCCTGTCACTACCACACGTTGTTTAGTCAATGCATACCTCCTATCGATAAGCCTATACCCTTGTTCGTCTCCTTGTCGTCTTCGCCAAAACGAGGACGACAGTGACAGGTATTCAATCAGGCCTTTATTCGTCTTTGTTTAAATTTGACTCAATATAATCAATCGCTTCCTGAATGGTTGTGATTTTTTCTGCTTTTTCATCAGGTATTTCTGTCTCAAATTCTTCTTCCAATGCCATGACTAACTCAACGGTATCTAACGAATCGGCCCCTAAGTCATCTACAAAGGACGCATCATTTTTCAACTCGTCTTCTTTAACACCTAATTGCTCGATAACAATTTTTCGAACTCGATCAGCTATTGTACTCATGTTACATATTCCTTCTGTAGGTTTATAAAAATGAACAAAAATTATCAATCCATATACATGCCACCATTCACATGAATGGTTTCTCCCGTGATATAATTTGCCGCATCGGTTGCTAAAAAAGACACCAAAGCTGCCACATCATTGACAGATCCTAAGCGTTTCATTGGGATCCGCTTTAACATTTCTTCTTTGACTAACTCCGGTAAAGACGCTGTCATGTCGGTATCGATAAATCCAGGTGCAACGACATTGACAGTGATTCCTCGGCTGCCCATTTCTTGAGCTAACGACTTGGAAAAACCAACCACACCTGCCTTCGCTGCTGTATAATTGCTTTGCCCTGAATTTCCACTGGCGCCCACAACGGAACCAATGCTAATAATTCGACCCCAGCGCGCACGAAACATGGGTTTTAAACACGCCCGACTCAAACGAAATACAGCGTTCAGATTGGTCTCGATAACGCGATACCATTCCTCATCATCCATTCGCAATAATAAATTATCCGCCGTAATCCCTGCATTATTCACCAAAATAGCAGGGGAATGTTGCTCTAATGCAAGTCGCTCCATCAAAGTGTTCACACTGGCCTCATCCGTCACCTCAAGCACAGCTCCTTCCCCTAAGACTCTTTTCTCAGCAAGAAGTCTACTCACAGCCACAGCTCCTTCTTCTTTAGTGGCAGTACCTATCACATAAGCGCCCGCTTCTGCCAATGCTAAAGCAATCGCTTGGCCAATACCACGACTAGCGCCAGTAACCAACGCCACTTTCCCCTGTAGTTGGGTCACATTGTCCCCTGTTTTATGACGGAAATCATTTTAATAGCGTACCACAGTCGCACCCCAAGTCATTCCACCACCGAACGACTCCAGTAATAAGAGCTCGCCACGTTTGATTTTCTCTTGCCGAATGGCTGTATCAAGCGCCAGAGGGATAGAGGCGGCAGAAGTATTACCGTGATCTTCAATGGTGACGATCACACGGGACATCGGCAACGCTACCTTTTTTGCAATACCTTGGATAATCCGAATATTCGCTTGGTGTGGCACTAACCAATCTATGTCTGATTTTTTTATCTTAGACACGGCAAGCACTTCGTCAAGGACATCACCCAGAATGGTCACAGCTATTTTGAATACTTCATTTCCACGCATGCCGATCAGAGTCTTCTTATCATCGACAAGCTCATTGGGATACGTTAAAAGGTTGTCTTTATCGTACGCGGCATGCAACACACTACCTAAGATCCCAGGTTCCTCACTTGCGCTTAAAACCACTGCACCGGCCCCATCGCCAAATAACACACAGGTGGCTCGAGAGGACCAATCGACCGCAGCAGACATCCGCTCGCTGCCTATCACCAAGATGTGCTTCATGACACCTGTTGCCAGATATTGCTTTGCAATGTCTAGCGCATAAATAAAACCACTGCATGCAGCCCCTACATCAAAAGCAGGGATAGGTCTGGTACTATTCAAAGCATGCTGGACATGGCAGGCCATACTTGGAAAAAAATAATCAGGTGTACAGGTTGCAACCAAAATCAAATCGATTTCATTGGCTTCAAGTGAAGACGCCTCAAGAGCACACTTCGCTGCAGCACTCGCCATGAACGCGGTGGTTTCTTCAAGCACAGCAATATGTCTGTTGCTGATGCCAGTGCGCGACCTGATCCACTCATCGGTGGTGTCAAGCATCGTTTCTAATTCAGTATTAGAAAGACGTCGTTTTGGCAAATAGCTACCTGTCCCACTGATTCGCGCATGGATCATAGCAACAACCCCTGACTGATAAATTCAGCAATCTGAGAGCGCACCAACTCGACTGCATTGCTATTGATTTGTCTCATCGCTTCTTCGATCGCATACTGAAAGGCCAGCTCGTTTGCGCCACCGTGACTTTTAACCACAATCCCATTCAAACCCAACATCGTAGCCCCATTGTATCGCGCAGGATCCATACGTTTTTTTAAATGAGACAAGGCAGGACGTGCTAATAATCCGATGCATTTGGTCAGTACGTTTTTTGTAAATGATTCTTTAAGAATAGATAACATTAACTTAGCCAAACCCTCACTGGCCTTCAACGTGGCATTGCCAACGAAGCCATCACAGACTACTAAATCCACATCACCTGTATAAAAATGATCCCCTTCCACATACCCGACATAATTCATCAGATCACATTCGCTAAGCATATGAGCGGTCCGCTTGACCTGATCATTCCCCTTGATTTCCTCAACGCCGATATTTAATAACGCAATTTTAGGTCTTGGTTTTTTATCAATCGCCTGAATCAACGCAGAGCCCATGACCGCAAATTGAAACAAGTGCTCGGCACAAGAGTCTACATTCGCGCCCAAATCAAGTACACGCGTTCTGCCTTTGAAGGTCGGCAATTCTGCAATGATAGCGGGCCTATCGATACCAGGAAGGGTTTTGAGCACATAACGTGCCGTTGCCATCAAAGCCCCTGTGTTACCCGCGCTCACACAAGCCTCCACACGCCCTTCTTTCAATAAATTAAGCGCAACACGCATGGAAGAATCTTTTTTATTTCGCATAGCATGCGAAGGAAGCTCATCCATCGAGACCAATTCTGAAGCATGCTCAATCTGCAACTGACGACGATTGGGATGGTGCTCTGAAATACCCTGTTTCTTCAAGTGAGCGATGATTTGCGATTGAATACCGACCAATACCAAAGTTAGTTCAGGATGATTTTTCACAGCACGGACACAAGCAGGGATAATGACACGAAGGCCATGATCCCCACCCATCGCGTCGATGGCAATGATTGGTTTATTCAAGGAGGTTACTCTTGCTCGTAAACGTTATCCGTATTCAGGATTTTGCGACCGCAGTAATATCCATCCGGTGTGATATGATGGCGCAAGTGAACTTCTCCCGTGGTTGCATCAACTGAAAGCGTGGGCTTGGTCAGTGCATCGTGCGACCGACGCATATCACGCTTTGAACGTGATTTTTTATTCTGTTGTACTGCCATGGTAAACTCCTAAGATCAAACAAACCGAGAATTTTACCGATTTTTTATCGGTAATCCAACTGTTATTTCGTATTCTTCTAAATTGTACTCCTTGGTAGTATAGCGTAGAATATTCAATTTTTATACACAGTGGGTGTCATGATGGCCAAAATTATTGTGGGCATGTCCGGTGGTGTTGATTCCTCCGTAGCAGCCTGGCTGCTTTGTCAGCAGGGCCACGAAGTCGAAGGCTTGTTCATGAAAAATTGGGAACAAGATGACAAAGACGGGATCTGCGCGGCAGCGAAAGACCTAGACGACGCACAAGCCATTTGTGATCAATTGAAGATCCCCCTGCATGCCGTCAACTTCTCAGAAGACTATTGGCAACGTGTGTTTACACATTTTCTAAACGATTATGAACAGGGACGCACTCCTAACCCAGACGTTTTGTGCAATAAAGAAATCAAATTCGACGCCTTTTTAAACCATGCTTTGTCTCTGGGAGCAGAGTATATTGCTACTGGGCACTATGCCAAAATCATTCAAAATGGAAACACCTTCGAACTGCACAAGGCCAAGGATCGGAACAAAGATCAAACGTATTTTTTGCATGCAATTGATAAAAGTGTTTTATCTAAAGTCCTATTTCCTATCGGAGACTACTTAAAACCGCATATTCGGGCCATTGCTAAAGACTTACACTTTATAACTCAATCAAAAAAAGAGTCCACCGGCATTTGTTTTATCGGCGAGAAACGCTTCAAATCATTTCTCAATGAATATTTGCTTGCAACGCCAGGACCCATTCAAACGGTCTTGGGAGATAAAATTGGCCAGCATGATGGATTAATGTTCTACACCATCGGTCAACGACAGGGCTTGGGGATTGGAG
>CAMBHM010000007.1 GCA_945867185.1 Legionella genomosp. 1 | reverse complement strand
CGTCGGTTCTCTCATCTCAATCAAATGATGCGGTGCACGAGCCAGTGTTTGCGCATCAGGCAAGCCTGTCCCAATGCGCATCCCACGATAAATCATCGCGGAGTCCACACTAATGATTTCAAGGGGGGCCTGCTGTACCCATTCACAAGCGAGGGCTGTCTTGCCTGACGCCGTAGGACCCATTAAACAAAATATCTGCTTAGCCATGGATAAGCGTTCGGCACGTAGCCGAATCCAGACAATAGATCTTATCCGGTACTTGTCGGTGCCACGCTTCGACCCACTCCTCTAATTCTTCTTTAGATAATTGACGAGCATCGAATACGGTGTGTTTGACGACTAAGGTGATCCATTTATCCCGCCCCTTACCCCCCTCCTGTAAAAGAAAAGTCGCTGTATTGTTGAACTCATCAAGAAAAGCAGCTAAATCCAATTGCGGGCATACTATCGGCATCGTACGTACCACACATTCAAATGCTGACACCCTCTCCAACTGCACCCCTAGAGAAGACAGTGTCGATTGCTTAGCGTCATCCCTCGACCACTCATAGCGAAGCGGAACCAATAAGGGTCGACTCGCTAACGGAAAGGAGGCTTCCTCTAATTGCTTTCTTAACCGCGTTGCTGCGGCCAACGCCAAATCAATCAAACAAGGCCGCTCATTCAAAAAGGCCAACACAAACTGCTCATTTAATACCATGATTCGAGGGTAAGCTACCCCCTGCAAGTGGCTATAGTCCTCCCGTATGGCCAATGGGACCGAATGCGCTTCGATACGCTCTGCCAACAGGCGAGAGATCTGTTGTTTAATAAAGTCATGCACGAGTCTTGCTTCTTCAAACCGCACCTCATGCTTCGTGGGATGCACATTGACATCAATGGTATCGACAGGCACGCTCAAGTCTAATACACAGGCAGGGTATCGGCCAGGATGGAGCAACCCTTCGTAAGCTTGTTTCAAAGCATGATGAATGAGCTTATCCTTCACCATCCGTTGATTTAAATAAACCCATTGTTTATCGTTCTGACTGCTTTGAAAACCAAGACCACTCACCCAGCCTGTTAACCGCATGGACGCATGTGCCACATCCAGAAACAAAGCGTTCTCTACAAAATCCTTGCCCACTATTTTCTTAATCCGTAGGAATCGCGTCGCATCGCACCCGGCGGCTGGCAAAGTAAGACGTACTTTCCCATTGTGTGACAAGACCATTGCAAGGGTTGGTGCACTCAACGCAAACCGTTTCACCACCCGTTCAATCGCTTGATATTCTTGATCGGCTGATTTTAGAAATCGTTTTCGAACAGGGGCATTAAAAAACAAATCCGAGATCTCCACCGTCGTCCCTGGAGAACGGGCCGCCGATGAATAAGTAGGCGAGGAGTCTCCCTCTACATACAATTGAGTAGCTTGGGGCGCGTCACGGTCTCTAGAGGTCAAGGTTAGTTTTGAAATCGCCGCGATGCTTGCCAAGGCTTCCCCTCGAAACCCCATGCTGGTGATGGCATATAAATCTTCTAAAGCCCGTATCTTACTCGTTGCATGCGCGGCTATCGCAAGCGGCAAATCATCAGCATGAATGCCCTGCCCATTGTCTGAAACCAGGATGTGATTCAAACCACCAAACCCTATCTCGATGCTCAGCTGCGTCGCCCCAGCATCCAACGCATTCTCGAGTAATTCTTTCACCACGGAAGCCGGACGCTCGATCACCTCCCCTGCAGCAATTTGATTCGCCAGTACCAAAGAGAGTTGTTGAATTCTACGGGATGTCACGATCGACCTATACGAGGTCCTGCGCCTGCTATCGCCTCAAGACGCGTGCCATGCGGTGGATAATCCCAAAAATATCGTTTAAGCCCTTGCAAAATTGCCAAAGAAAGCTGTGCCTGATACGCAGGGCTCGATAAATTCTTGGCCTCACGGGGATTTGAGATAAACCCTGTTTCTACCAATACAGAAGGGATATCTGGTGATTTCAACACCACAAAACGCGCTTGCTCTACCGACTGATTGTGTAAATTTGTGATGTGATCCATTTGATGCAAAACATGCGATCCCATGTGTACACTGGCTGTGATGGTGGCCGTTTGAGACAAGTCCAACAATACTGTACGAATGAGTCCGCTGCTATCATCCAATCCAGATAAGTTGACGCCCCCAAGCTCTGAATAGTTTTCTTTCTCAGCCAACCATCGAGCGGCCTCACTGGTTGCGCCTCGTTGTGACAGCGCAAAAACAGAAGCCCCATGAGAACTTGGATTATTAAACGCATCGGCGTGAATAGACATAAAAATATCCGCATTGTCACGTCTTGCAATATCCAAACGCTCGCGTAACCCGACATAATAGTCTCCCTTGCGTGTTAGGACCGCATGCATGCCAGGTTGTTGATCAATCAAACGTTTTAATCGCAAGGCAATGGCCAACACCACGTTTTTTTCGGCAATATGTTGAGGACCCATCGCGCCTGGATCTTTACCCCCATGACCTGGATCGAGCACAATGATGACATCTCTTTGTGACGATCTGGGTGCATGTCGAACCCGAACCGGGGTGTGCCCGTGTGTCAAAGGAGCTTCTAAATGGTCGTGCTTAACCTGTGAGCTTGGATGCGCATGCGTTGTTTGCATCATATGCGCACCCAGTAACTCAAAACGAACACCTTGTCTGTGTGCATTAGGCGGTTGCCAAGGCATCTTCTGTAACCGCACAGGGCGAGATAATTCAAACACAATTCGTAGCGTTTGTGGCGTTGGATGCCCGCTACGCGCACGCAAAATAACGCCTCGTGCGAGCGTATTCAAATTCACTCTCGTCGTTGTCTGTTCAAAATCAACCACCAATCGAAGCGGGCTCTTCAAGAGAAAGGCTTTTTGCACCAAAGGGCCTGCGACGGTACAGAATATAGAGGTGACAGTAGGCGTATCTTTTACCACCAAAGCTTCCAAAACAGCAGCCTGAGCGCCAAAAGACAATCCCAACACTAACCAAAAGAGCCACATGCCTCTCATTCTCCAGCAAGTAACGACAATACACCCAGCCCTGATGCACTCCAAGCCGAACCCTCCAGATCACGCCCCGATCCGCAAACAGACAATGTCCATCCAAGATCTGAGAAACGTTGATAGCGTTGTACCCGTTCCGGCCATTCAATGCAGCAAATGGCATTGTCCTCAAAATAATCACGAAAACCCAAGTGATCTAGCTCTGTTTCTTCTTGAATCCGATATAAATCAAAATGATGTAGTGGGCCACGCAACCCCTGATAACTTTCAACTAGCGAAAAGGTCGGGCTCTTAATCGGCACGTCCACACCGAGTGCACGGAATAATGCGCGAACCAAGGTGGTTTTCCCAGCGCCAATATCGCCGCTGAACGTTAGCACCAACGGCGCTTGGATACAAGTTGCAAGACGTCTTGCGAACCTCTCCGTATCCTGATCGGTAGGTAAATAAACGGGCATGAACGATTCGCCATTCAAGTGTCGATGACTCAAAGTCGCTCCTTATTTTACCAAGGTCAACGCCGGTTTTTTTGTACTTTTGGAGAATGGAGTCGCGCTCTTTGGGGCAGGAGGTTCCTCATCTGGATCCTCACCAAACTCCATGCCTCGACCATTTTCTTTCGCATAAATAGCCATCACAGCTTGAGGGCTGACAAAAATTTGAGTAGCTAGTCCTGAAAATCGTGCCGTAAAAACAATTCGATCATTTTCAAGATGCAAACCACGACAGGCTTTAGGAGAAATATTTAAAACAATTCGCCCATCGGTGACTAGCTCTTGAGGAACTTCAATCGCTGGAAACAATGCATTGACCAATAAGTAAGGTGTCAATTCATTGTCCACGATCCAATCATACATCGCACGAATCAAGTAAGCTCTGCTCGAAGTCATCATCATGCGGCCCTCAGCTGCCTCTCCGCATCCGTTAGACTCGTCTGAAAAGCGTCTCGCTTGAATACACGCTGCATATACGCTTGTAATCCCAAATAGTCTTCAGAAATAGAAATGCCCAACTTAGGCAACCGCCACAAAAGCGGTGCCAGCGCACAATCCAATAACGAAAACTCATCACTTAAAAAATATGATTTATCAGCAAATACGGGCTCAAGGCTTGTTAAACTTTCTAATAATAACGCCGCAGCACCGTCTTCATTCAATTGAATCCCTCTGAATAAGGAATACCAATCCTGTTCGATTCGATGCATCATTTTTCGAGTTTCTGCACGCGCTACGGGGTATACCGGTAACAAAGGAGGATGTGGAAAACGCTCATCCAAATATTCCATGATAATGCGCGCTTCATACAACACCAACTCTCGGTCAATCAGAGTAGGAAGCGTTCCATATGGATTGACTGCCAACAACGAGCTTGGGAGCTCATTCGGATTCGCTACCATGATGTCAACGTTCACACCTTTTTCAGCCAGTACTATTCTTACTTGATGACTGTATATGTCATCGTTATCTGAATACAACGACATGATCGTCCGCTTCGCAATAATTGCCATCAATAACTCCTCCTCATAAAGGTCAGTATTTTACCATACTTTCTACCCTCGTGGGGGATCTTCAGAGCACACCCTTCAAAATTATTTCTCTACCCGAAAAAGCGCCCGCCAATACCAACGCTTTAACCGCCAGACCACTATAAAAAATAGGCTCAAAAAACACAAAACAACAATCCCTATCCGAACTCGAGTCAACTGACTAGGCTCTGCTGCATACACAAGAAACGTCACCAAATCTTGAATCATGCTATCCAACTCTTGAGGTGTCATTTCCCCAGGCTCAATCAGTATCAGTCGTGTCGAGGAGCCCTTTTCAAGTTCGACATGACCTATCAAAGGAGCCAATACATTCGGCATCGCAACATCCGGAATCAGCAGGTTATTAGAACCAAATGGCCGCTTATGATCCGTATAAAAACTCTTCAAATACGTATAGATCCAATCGGGCCCATGTTCTCGTGCAGACAACGATAGATCAGGCGGCAAACGACCAAACCATTGGCGCGCATCAGCTTCTGGCATGCTATTTTGTATCGGATCATAGGGTTTTGATGAAGTAAAAATGAGATTATTCGTCAAGAGATCAGTATCCACCTCTCCTGTGAAAGTCCGCAGTCCGAGATCCTCAGCCATGCGATTATACCGAAGATATTGCAAACTATGACAGCCCGAACAATAATTCATAAACACACGAGCCCCACGCTGTAACCGATGTGTATCGCTCACCGCTATCGTCACGGGCAGCAGGGTCTCGCCAGCTGACACTGAGCCTGCCAAAAAAAATAACCAACCTCCCATCCAACGAGGGATCATGTGATCCTCTCAGGTACAGTCTTTGTATGCTCCAGCCGAGTATAGAGCGGCATGAGTATAAAATATGCAAAATACAAGGCGGTACACACTCGAGCGATACCCTGGGTTATTGGTGTGACATTGCGTGATCCGAGAAAACCTAAAATAAAAAAACTACACACAACAATAAAGAGCGCCCCCTTTGAGAGACGACCTTTATAGCGCATAGACCGTACAGGACTTCTATCAAGCCAAGGTAAACACACCAAGATCCCCACCGCACTCCCCATGACTATCACGCCCAATAATTTATCAGGGACAGCACGTAACATGGTATAAAATGGAGTCATGTACCACACCGGGGTAATGTGTTCTGGTGTAGTAAGGGGGTTGGCTGCTGTAAAATTCGCTGACTCAAGAAAATATCCCCACCCCTCAGGTACAAAGAATACCACAGCAAAAAATCCTATTAAAAAAATGACGGCACCCATCAAATCTTTAACCGTATAGTAAGGATGAAACGGGATCCCATCGAGGGGCCTGCCTTGTTTATCACAGTATTTTTTGATATCAATGCCTTCTGGATTGTTTGAACCAACCCGGTGCAAGGCCACCAAGTGTAACCATACAAACAGCAACACCATCAAAGGCACGCCAATCACATGCAGTGCAAAAAATCGTTGTAACGTCGGTGTACCCACATGAAAACCACCACGAATCCACACCACCAACGTGTCGCCAACATAAGGAATCGCCCCAAACAAGGAAGTGATAACTTGTGCGCCCCAATAAGACAATTGCCCCCAAGGCAACAAATAACCAAAAAAAGCTTCGGCCAGTAGCAAAACAAACAAGACCATCCCCAATAACCAAACCAACTCTCGCGGTTGTTGGTACGACCCATACAATAAACCACGAAATATATGTAGATAGATCACAATAAAGAAAGCCGAGGCACCCGTTGAATGCATATACCGTAACAACCACCCATACGGGACATCCCGCATGAGGGATTCTACCGATCCAAAGGCCTCTGTCGCGGTTGGTGTATAGAACATGGTCAACCACAGACCTGTGATGATCTGATTTAAAAGAACCAGTAAAGAGAGAGAACCAAAGAAATAATAGATATTTAAGTTTTTCGGAGCATAATAGCCACTCACATGCTGTGTCCATGTGCTTATCAAAGGAAATCTATCATCCACCCAGCGCACTAATCCATTCACGAGTCATCCTTTTTACTGATACCATACTATCATCTGACTAAAACAGGAAGAGGCCCTGTTCGTATGTTGAACCCCAGCATAAAAAAGCGCTATACCCCATTACAATCATTGATCCTACCCACGATGAGCTATTTGCTTTATGTTGGTCTTTTGAGTGCTATTCGATTGTTTTTATATCATCAAGCGCCCATAGTAGATGCGGATGAGGCCGAACAAATTCAATTGGCTCAACACTTTTTATTAGGCTATCCAGGACAACCACCCCTTTATACCTGGCTACAATATCTTGTTTTTCAATTATTCGGCATGAGCCTCTTTGGTCTTATATTGTTAAAACATAGTTTGCTATTTTTTTGCTGGTATTTTTACTATCGAATCTGTCAGATTTCTGTTCAAGATACCAAGATGGTCTGGTGCGCCACCCTTTCTTGGGCCTTGCTCCCCTTAATCAGTATTGATCTACTGCTGCATCGAACACACGTTATTTTAGCCTTACTAATGGCTTGTATCACCTGGTATTGGATAATAAAACCAAGCCTTCTTAAACCTTGGGCTTGGTTTTCATCTCTTGGCATCCTCATTGGGCTGGGTTGCCTATCTAAATTCAATTACCTGATTTTCCTTCTCGTTCTGATAATGGCTACTTTCTCTATCAAAGCATACCGAGATCGCTTCTTCCATCCGATTGCATTACTCACCCCATTTTTCGCGATCTTAATATCAATCCCTTACTGGATCTGGCTGATACACCATCCTAACATTGGGCTCTCAACGACCTTCAAATTATTCGCTTTTGGTAGCAATGAACGAGATGCTGTCATTGATTTTTTGGGTATCGCACTCATTTTTCTACTTCCACCCGCATTACTATGTTTCTTTTTCTCACTCCAACAAAAAATCACACCAAACACCTTGGAAAACAAATTGTTATGGCGCTATCATTTTCTCCTGATTCCAACACTAGTGATTCTCATTAACATCGCACACATGCGAACTTTCTTTGCTCACTGGCCAACGCCACTGTTATTTCTATCCCCACTACTCTGGTTTAGCTTGATCGACAAGAGATCCTATTCGATCAGAAAAACGGTTGGATATCTGTCGATTTGCCTTACCATACAAGCTACTTCCCTTATTCTTTGGAGTCAATTTCCTCTGGCCTATCACTTCGAACTCCAAGAGAAACTCTGCGCCCTTGCAGAGCAAGATAAAAAGCCCATTCATGCCGTCGTATCTAATTCCAGTTGGTTGATTGGAACCCTTATGCTAAGATTACATATTCCCCACGGTTCTTTATGGTTACAAGACAGGGAAGAAGCACCACCACTTCCCCAAAGCCCGACACTCCTCATGTGGGATGGCCCAGAAATAACCATATGGATCAACGCCTATCATCTCGATCCGAAGAAAATCAAGACAGTTATTATAGAAGAACCAGTAGGATCCAATCAAGTACACAAACGAGCTGTACATTGGATCGTTATTACAACATGATCTACTAGCGCGGCGCTTCGCCAATCACAATCACGTGATCGCTGAGAAACCGATAGGGCGGCACTTCTAAATTAATAGGCGCTGGTACACTCTTAAAAACACGGCCAGCTAAATCGAACGTTGATCCATGGCATGGGCAATAAAATCCACCTGGCCAATCAGGACCCAGCTCCTTTTCATAAGGTTTATATTTGGGAGAGCAGCCAAGATGGGTGCAAATACCAACCAAAACCAAATACTCTGGTTTGATAGATCGATATTTGTTTTGTGCATACACCGGTTGCTGCGCCACTAAAGAATCAGGATCTCGCAACTGAGCCACGTCTTCCTGAAGATGTTTTAACATATTTGCTGTACGCCTGATGATCCAAACTGGCTTACCACGCCACGCCACAGTGACCTGTTGACCGGGTTCCAGTAAACTCAAATCAACCTGCACAGGAGCCCCTTCTGCCAACGCCTGTGCACTTGGCATCCACGAGGCGATCAAAGGCGTCAAAGCACACAAGGCACCGATACCCCCTAATACACAGGTCGTACCCAATAAAAACCGCCGTCTGGCTTCATCTATCGTTTCCGGAACCACAGGGGGCGTATCCATGGTGATACCTATTCAGATGTATTCTAGGCAGTATAACGTGAGGGATAGGCATTCTTCAATTAGGATCGGGCGCGATCCTAAGGGCTCTGATCAGAGCCCTTATTCCTATTATCGTTTGGAGTACTGTGTTGCACGTCGTGCTTTGTGTAGACCGAATTTCTTACGCTCTACTCGACGAGAATCGCGTGTCAACAAACCGCGAGCACGTAATTTACGACGACAAGAATCGGGCCGCGCCTCAGCGCCTTCAGGCAAATCTTGCTCATCATATTGAACGAGCGCACGTGCAATACCTAAGCGAATAGCACCTGCTTGACCAGATATACCACCACCGACGACCGTGGCATAAATATCAAATTTATTCAGCAGATCGACCGCTTCTAATGGTTGTCTGATGATCATGCTAGACGTTTCACGACCAAAATAGCCTTCTAGGGGACGATTATTAACCTTGATTTCGCCTTTACCAGGGCGTAAAAAAACCCTTGCTGTTGAACTTTTTCTACGACCTGTGCCGTAATATTGCTTCAATGCAGCCTTTGCCTTCATGTTCTTTCCTCAATCTCAAGTATCATTGGTTGCTGTGCTTCGTGTGGGTGCTCGTTGCCCACATAAATTTTAAGCTTACGAAACATGTCTCGACCCAAAGGATTTTTGGGAAGCATCCCTTTGACAGCGAGTTCGATGATTCGAATTGGATTTTTCTTTTGCAATTTATCAAAAGAAATTTCTTTGATTCCACCAGGGAATCCAGAATGGCTATAATATATTTTATCTTTAAATTTACGACCCGTTACAACCACTTTTTCAGCATTAGTCACAACAATATAGTCACCTGTATCTACGTGTGGGGTATATATGGCTTTGTGTTTCCCGCGTAAACGACGGGCGATTTCTGTAGCAAGTCGACCCAATACTTTATTGCTGGCATCCACGACAAACCAATCATGTTTGACTTCATGTGCCTTAGCGCTCATTGTCTTCATTACACTAACTCCGTACCGCCTTCAGGGTGTACTTCACACGAAGTACCTACTTGGATGCGCGATTCTATCGAAAATCAAACCAATCTACAAGTAAAATGTATAAATTTCCAGAACGACTTCAAGATTTCGATCCCATACAGTACCCAACCACACCCATCGCAAGTACAGATGAAGCAGCATCGTCTGCTTTTTCTGTAAAAAAAGAACCCCATTTAGACTCTAACGAGTCCTGCCTTCTCATCAAACCTATTTGCTCATATAACACCCTATTTTGTGCTTCAACACGTGCTTTGTCTAAACGCAGTTGACGCACCTCTTTCTCACTTACACCAAGCGCCTCCTGTGCAACAATGGTTGCTTTTAAAGCAACCATTGTAATTTCTATTCCTGACAATAAAGAAGGATTATCCTCCATAGCAAGCATGCGCTCACAGCAAACAATCGCCTTGCCCAGCTCCCGTGCTCCATACCGATCTGATTGATAGCACGCTATTAAAAACCACAAGGCTTTCTTATGATTGCCACGCCCCGCTGTTTCATAACAATCCATCAGCTGCGCGCAAAGTGCCTCCTTCAACAACAATGTTTCAGGTGAGGGATCAGCTGGCAAAGCTTCTATCATATGTTGACATCGTTCTCCTAACGCAACATACCGCTCTCCCCTCTCTGCAAACGGCAGTGTAGACCAATCAATCCGATTATAAAAGCCAAGAGATGTCTTGATTGCTTCAATACCACCATCCAATTGCTCCTCGGCAATAAAGCCAAGCATATACAACGCTATATTTTCTTTTGGACACTGAACCAATACGCCCTCCAAGATCAACACTATTTCTGAGTCTCGTCTCCACTGAAGGAGCTTCTTACACTCCCCAAAATTTTTAGAATTAATATACCTCCATAAATTCAACACGGGAGGAGCAGGATCCCTAAACCACGTCTGCTGTACATAATCCGCAGCTTGAGCGAACAGAGAGCGACCCTCCTCAGAATCTGTATCCGCTCGACTCAAGTAATACAACACCAACTCCATCGAAGCTATCACGCTGCCCTTCTCATGAGCACTCTGAAATTGCTTAAACATAATACTTAGATTCTCTTCCCCTCCCAACCGTTGATGAATAAATCCCTTCATGTACAAGCGCCAGGCTTGAAAAACCGGGTTTGTTTCATGAGACTCATAGGCAGGCAGCACAGATACACCCGATTTCAAAGGCTCAGGGCTCCGTGGAAGCATCCTTAAGAAATACTGCTCTAATTGCGAGAGGATCAGCATTGGAGGGGGCCCTTTACAAAGGGTGTACTCATGCGTTCGCATGCGAATCAACGCTTGAAAAACAATCCATACCGGCAGTAACTCAATACGCTCGAAGCTTGGATCTAATTCTAAAAACGTTTGAAAAAGGGCCCAGGTGTCTTCTGAAACCTCCTCCATACTAGCCGTGTATAAAAAAGGTAATTTGTCTAAGAAAATATCCAGATAATATTTTAATCTAATTTCCTCTTGATGTAGCCCCAATCGTTCAAGTCGAAAAGGAGATAATCCTGTAGAAACAACGATACAATGATAACAAATTTCCCTACTTGACAGGTCGTCCCCACGCGCAGGTATGTAAGCGCGCTCATTCAAGGCACCGTAATCTCTGCCAAGCATTATCCACCCTCTATGGTACTTACCAAAATCACAGTCCGTATTAAAGTGGGTGCTGTGTGTGCTCTCCCGCTGTCCTATGTGCCCATGTACAAAATGAACCTTGAACGATCCAGACGGTTGCACACGTAGCTCAGGCCCTAATACTCGATTCCAGATCAAACGATATAACGGATAACAGGTTAAAACATGTCCTCCCAATGCTTTTCCCAGTGGAGCCGGGTGACTCATTGCAAGGCTCAAATTTCCTAAATGTAATCGCTCTTGTATACGCGTGTTGATCCTATCTATGGATTTCATCAATGACTCTACGGTTCTATCCTCATATCTAAGGAAAAAACCCCGCGCGATGGCTTCGATCGTCTCAAGTCCTATTGGAGCATGCGTCATGATATCTAATTCACGCATGTCCCGTGACACCGTATAGTGAATGGCTCTTAATTTTGGGATATAACAAGTACGGATAAGGTGCCTGAGAGAAGCCTCTGTCATAATATCCATGTCGAGTACCAAAGAGAGCTGATTCAATGAATGCGCTTCCTTTAAACCAAGATGCGCCGTGAACCCAAATGTCTCACTCTCAACCTGCTTCAGAAACTCAACACCGTGATTAGACAATAAAATTGTCAGATCCACTTCATAGACATGCAACAGATTTAAGATCTGCAGTGTATACCAATCATTCATCCCCCTGTCGGCAAGCTCATCTCCAATCAGAACCAATGATCGGGTATTATCAACAACAAGTGTTTCAAGATGACTGGCAAAGCGGCCAAACGACTGTAGTGTTACCTCTCGTTGATTATAAATAGCAAACAAATCAGCATATACCGCTTTCGGTATCGTCAGAAACCCTTCCTCTACCAAGATATATAGAAGTTTCATGGCATTGCCATGCAGATCGCCAATGCACACGTTCAACGCATCAGTAGCTGCCTTATCGGGACATTCTGCTAAGTTGGCATTTCGAAACACGCGTCTTGGCACACGTTCCTCCCTGTCGATTGTCACTGCTCATACGCGGTTCCTAACGATAGGATTCTACTTTTGTTTTCAACTTGAGGCCTGGCTTGAAGGTCACCACACGACGCGCGAGCACAGGAATTTCTGCGCCAGTTTTAGGATTTCTGCCTGGGCGCTCCGATTTATCTCGTAGGGTAAAATTGCCAAATCCAGATAATTTGACATGCCCTCCATTCTCCAATTCAAAGCGGATCTCTTCAAAAAACTGATCAACAAGCGCTTTCGCCTCTGGTTTATTTAACACAAGCGCATCACACAAGGCTTCAGCTATCATTGCTTTTGTTAAAGTGCTCACGATTAGTCCCTCAAAGTGATTGTATACGTATCATCTAGTGCTTGAAGTATCACACTGATTCCCGAATGAATCTCCGTATCAACCAGTGTCCGATGATCGTCTTGTAAGGTCAAGGCCACCGCCACACTTTTTTTACCAACAGGAATTGCATCTCCCTGATAGACATCAAAAATATCTATCGATTTTAACCAAGGATTCGGAAAAGCACGACGAATCGTCTTTTCAATGTCAGCTGCAACCACTCCCATCGGCACCACCAGAGATAAATCACGTCTGATTTGAGGATATTTCGAAATTGCTTGATAACGCACGGTAGGTGGAGCACTCAAAACGTCAAGGTCCAACTCAAATAATAGCACCTCATCGGTGAGATCTAGTTCATCTAAAAGACGAGGATGCAAGGCACCTATCCACCCGACTAACTGCTCTCCCAACATCACCCGAGCTGCTTTACCGGGATGAAGAGCCGGATGTGTCGCTGCAACAAAGTCAAGCTCTCGATAAGATAAGCCCTCTAACATTGCCTGCACATCGCCTTTTAAATCAAAAAAATCAAACGAACGCGTCGCTTCACTCCAATTCAGAGCACCTTGTTCTCCTGTGAGAAGACCTGCAAGCCGCTTGCGCTCAACCAGATCGTCGCCTTGACGATCAAAAATCACCCCAGTTTCAAACAGTTTCAGGACGGTCTGTTGTCGATGCACATTATAAACAGCTGAAGCAAGTAACCCAGGCCACAGGCTGATCCGCATGGCTGAAAGTTCTTGAGAAATGGGGTTTAACAATGACAAAGATTTGAATTCAGGATAAAGAAGCGTTTGTAACAGGGGATCAACAAAACTATAACTGATGGTCTCATGGTAACCTCGATGACAAAGACAGGTAGCCATATGGTGCAACAGTGGTTGATGAGGCGCTACTCGTCCTGCCTTCACTACACCCATCAGCGAATCTGCTGTGATCTGATCATACCCATGAAGACGGGTAATTTCTTCCACAATATCCACTTCTAAGCTCAAATCAAATCGATAAGAAGGCACGCTGATTAACCAGTGGCCTGAATGTACCACTATGGTCATACCGAGCGCCAATAAGTGTTGCTTCATCTCTTCTTCAGGCAACTGAAGTCCTGTCCATTGCGCGACCTTTGAAGGGTGAAAAACAATCGGGGCTGTTACTGGCAACGCATCGGTATGGATGATTGTAGTAATGGGGCCGACTTGCCCACCCACCATGTCCACCAATAAATCCGTTGCACGCTCTAAAGCGATCCGCTGCAAGGCCGGATCTACCCCACGTTCAAATCGTTGTGATCCATCGCTGCTTAATCCAAAACGTCTTGCCACACCGGCCACCGTCAAAGGATTAAAATAAGCACTTTCTAAATAAATATCAGTTGTCTCTTCTGATACCGCACTGTCTCGCCCACCCATAATTCCAGCGAGGGCTAAAGGCATCTGTTCGTCTGCAATCACCAAAACCTGTTCATCAAGTGAA
This sequence comes from Legionella genomosp. 1, assembly GCA_945867185.1. GTDB lineage: Bacteria > Pseudomonadota > Gammaproteobacteria > Legionellales > Legionellaceae > CAMBHM01. The sequence continues at coordinate 2,137 of CAMBHM010000007.1, read as the reverse complement.
ACCGACTGACCTTCTATCAACAGCAACTGTTCAGCTTCTCGTGCATATCGAACCGTTAGCCCCCCCTTGATCCTATTGAGATCAAACGCATGCATAGGCTGACCCAACTCAAACAAGACATAATTGGTCACATCAACCACCGGATGAACCAACCGCACGCCACTACGACGTAATCGCTCTTTCATCCACAGCGGGGTCACGGCCTGTCTATCAATACCACGGATGAGACGTCCTAAATACTGAGGACAGGCATCGGTCGCTTCTACGCGTATAGATAGTTCATCCTGGATCTCAAGTGGCCGAGTCACAGAGGGTAAGGCACGCAAGGGCACCTGATTCAAAGCAGCCACTTCACGCGCAATGCCTAATACACTAAAACAATCCGCACGATTGGGTGTTAAATCAATATCCAGCACGGCGTCATTGAGCGACAAATAGGTTCTAAGACAACTGCCAATCGGCGCGTCTTCATCCAGTTCCATGATGCCTTCAGAGACAGCCTCCAGCCCAAGTTCGGTGCTAGAACACAACATCCCCTCCGAAGGCTCCCCACGCAACTTAGATAGTTTGATGCGAAGACCGCCCGGTAAATTTGCCCCAGGCAATGCAAGCGCTACCTTCAACCCTGAACGAACATTAGCTGCCCCGCACACAACAGGTATCACGGCATTCCCTGTGTCCACCTCACACACAGTGAGTCGGTCAGCCTCTTTATGAGGCGCTGTTCGAAGCACTTTTGCCACGATCACGTGATCAAATTCACCTGCGACGGGATGGACACCGTCCACTTCAAGCCCTGCCATCGTCAATTGATCGGCAAGTTCCGATCCCATTAGGGGCGGACTCACCCACTCGCTAAGCCAGAGTTCGGATATTTTCATGGGGAAATCCTGCCTAAAATTGTCGTAAAAAAGTCAGATCGTTCTCAAACATCAAGCGCAAATCATCGATACCATAATAGAGCATGGCCAGCCTGTCTATACCCATCCCAAAAGCCCACCCTTGATATTTTTCAGGTGATATATGAACCGCTTTCAACACGTGAGGATGGACCATACCGCATCCCAGTACTTCCAGCCAACCGGTGTATTTGCAAGAACGGCATCCCTTACCTTGGCAGTGTGTACATGCAATGTCTACTTCGGCAGACGGTTCGGTGAAAGGAAAATACGAAGGTCGAAATCGCATGGCCACGGTTCGGCCAAAAAAATAGGCAAAAAAATCCTGCAACAACCCCTTTAAACCCCCAAGAGTGGCCTGTTCATCTATTAACAGCCCTTCGACTTGATGAAACATCGGCGTATGCGTCACATCAGAATCGCAGCGATAAACCCGACCCGGGGCTATCAATCGAAAAGGCGGTTTGGTCTGCTCCATGGTTCTAATCTGAACCGGTGAGGTGTGGGTCCTTAACAACCGGCCATCCCCAAAATAAAAAGTATCGTGCATGGCGCGCGCGGGATGTTGAGCCGGAATATTGAGGGCTTCGAAATTATACTGCTCTGTTTCAACTTCAGGACCCTCTACCACATCAAATCCCAAACGGCTGAAATACTCAGTGATACGCGCTGTAACTTGGGTCACCGGATGAAACGTGCCCATCGTATGATGTCGACCTGGCAACGTGACATCTATTTGCTCTGCAGCAAGCTTCTTTTGCAATGCTGCCTCTTTGAACTGAGCCCTTTTTTGTTCGATATAAGCACTGATTTCACGTTTTGCCTGATTCACTGATTGACCAACTTTCGATCGATCTTCAATGGGGATCTGAACCAAATTTTTTAAAATTTCTGTCAACCGACCTTTTTTTCCAAGATAGTCAACACGAATCGCATCAAGTTGGTTTGCATCCTCCGCGTTCAGAACGGCAGCAAACGCTTGTTGTTGAAGCAGGGTGATGTCTTGCATGAGTCATCCACAACGATAGGAGGGGAACGAGAAAACGCTCCCCCTTAAAATACTAAGCCAAAGCTGCCTTAGCTTGTTCCGCTACCACAGTAAATGCGGTCATATCATGCACTGCCATATCGGCAAGCACTTTACGATCCAATTCAATCGATGCCTTCTTCAAGCCATCAATCAAACGACTATAGGACAACCCACATTCACGAGCAGCAGCATTGATACGTACAATCCA
>CAMBHM010000006.1 GCA_945867185.1 Legionella genomosp. 1 | reverse complement strand
GGACTGTTGACATTTGATCTTATAAAAAAACACCCAAAAAAAACTCACTCATTGCTGTCGGCAGGATTGAAAGAATCCGCATGCCGAGACCTAAAAAGAAAGGAAAGGTGATATTGGCTTTGTTCCGTTGAAGGCCCTGTTTTATTTTCTTTGCAGCGGCTTCAGCCAACAGTAATCCATGTTTTTGATGATGGTATTTTGCGCTCATCGCTGACTCGATAAACCCAGGGCAGATCACTGACACTTGAATTTTATCTTTCTTAAGTAGCGTATGCAGTGCTTCAGCATAAGCCTTCAAACCAGCTTTGCTCGCACAATAACTGGGACAAATCTCAAGCCCATAATAAGCCGCTACAGAACTGATAAACGCAATATGTCCACGCTGTCGTTGTTGCATTCTTGGAATCAAAGGCGTTACTGTGGCAATGGCGGCAAGCAGATTCACCTCAATCGTTTGTTGGATCTCCTCAAACGATTCAAGTGGAAGCGCCTCATCTAAATAAAAGGCAATGCCTGCATTGGCGATGATAAGATCAATAGGGTGAGCTGTATCTATGGATTCTATTTGAGTGATCAATGCCTCTGTTTTCCGCAAGTCTAAACTATACAAATCCACCAGAGCACCTTTTCTACGAGCTTCGAATGCCACCTCTTCCAAAAGATGCACCTGGCGACCCAATAGAGAAAGATGAACACCGGGCTTGGCATAGGCCATGGCGAGCGCGCGCCCAACGCCACCAGAACTACCTGTGATAAGAACATGTATACCGACGTCCCTTGGCTTATCCATGGGACACCGGAAGTTGGGATGTATTGTACTGTGCACAATAATACCATTGATCCAAATGCTCTCGAATAATCGACTCCACCGTATGATTCAGTGTTGAAACGGCTTCCAACAGTTTTCCTTGATCAAACTCAGTAAAATCAAACACAACTGGTGGTAATACCTGCACTGTAAATCGAGCACCTTGGGTTCTCATCGCATACACGGGGCAAAACACCGCGTTGGTCAACTTTGCAAGTCGGACGGCGAAGGTTAAGTTACCTGCCAATTGAAGTGATCTACCAAATGCAGGTATGGTGATATCCTCATTCACACATTCATCAACTGCAATATTCAAGGTATACCCTGCCTTCAATTTATTATAAATTTTTTTCCCCACAAAAGGACCACTTGTAATAAGCTCATGGGCATAGGGACGACGCACCTGTTCAGCAATACGCAATTGATATGGATTGTCCAACATTTGATATATTTGAATCCAATCGCCACCAAGTAATGCATGCAATTTGGGCCCAATGACTTCCCAATTCCCCAGATGTACGAATAAACAAATAACAGGTCGACCGGTTGCTTTGGCCTTGATAAAATGCTCCAACCCAGTGATATCGACTCGATCTGACTTCCAAATGCGACGCAACACAGAAAATTCAGCCATCACCCGCCCATAATTTCCCCATGATCGTTGGACCATCTGATTGATGGCCATCGGCTGTAGATCGGGCCGTAATTGAGTGATGTTTTCACGCAGTTTCTGGGTGGCGATACGATGCATAGGGCCAATGATACGCCCGAGCCTGTTACCAATCGCAGAGCAGAAATCGATGGGCAACAGGCCAAGGGCCCAGTGCGCTATGATTTGACTATATCCCAGTAAAACAGAAATGCACTTATTCCAAGTTTGCATACGACGTTCCCTTCACGAATTGAATTCATGCAAAAGGCTCGGCGCGCCATTTAAGAGATCCTCAGAGTAATGTGGTTCTCTTTGCTTGCATGCGCGCTGACACAAACGCATGGGTAATCTGCCGTGCCCATCATCTGGACGCAATGATAAATGACTTTTGGCTTGTATTGTCGCAGTCGGCTCCAACTCAAACCGCAGCCCCTGACTCAATACAGCAAGCCCTAAAATAGCTTCCGTCAACCCAAATGACATCCCCGCACAAACCCTTGGCCCAATACTAAACGGAATATAAGAGTATTTATCCGGGGGCGGACTCTCTCTCAAAAACCGCTCCGGAATAAAGTGATCCGGCTTATCCCAATACAATTTATGACGATGCAGTAACCAGGGAATCACTGCAACAATGGCACCCTGAGGCACTCGATGAGCGCCTAAATACTCTTCTTGAACGGCCTGACGAGACAAAATAGGGATAGGCGGATAAAGACGCAAGGTTTCCTCGATGATGGCTCGAGTGTAATCAAGATGATGCACATCAGCAAAGGTTGGCGTACGTTGGCCAAGCACCCTATCGATTTCCTCATGCAACAGGTGTTGACAGCGAGGCGCTTGTGATAGCAGAAACCAAGCCCACGCCAAGCAATTTGCAGTCGTTTCATGCCCTGCCATAAAAATAACCGCAGCTTCGTTGCGAATGGCTTGTCTATCTAAGGTTTTTCCATCGGGTGTATCATGAGACAAGATCCCCAACACAGAGGTTTCTTGACCCGAACGTTGTTCAAAATGTCCGTTGACTAATTCATCGAGCACGGTTGTGATTTTCTTTGCAGAACGACGAATACCGCTTGAAAAAAAATAGGTCAAGGCATCCGGCACGCCCAATAATGGTAACAAATCAAAAGCACCAATATTTTTTTGATACTCACTGAATCCTTCAGCAATATTATGTGCGTTATCTTTGCCCAATTGACGGCCAAAAATAGCGCGTGAAATAACATCTGCCGTCAATTTGGCCATTTCACTCAACATATCGACCATCACAGGTCCCTCACGAGCTTCCCGCAGTTGTTGCACCCACTGATCTCGTAATTCCACCATGGCCTCAATCATCAAGGGAGTGAATCCCGGAACACGCGATCCGTGAATGACTGATCCCACAATACGCCGGCGCGTGCGCCAAATCTCTCCATGACTAATGAATAACCCATCACCAATCAATGGTTTCAATGCTCGTTGCATCAAATGGCTCTTCTGCTCAAAACTGGCATTGGCTGTCACAAACGCCTGACGCACCAGATCAGGGCTATTAGCAATCACAATGGGTTGTCTTAATATCTTGGCCGTGATGATATTGGTCTCAAAATCACCAGCAGCCCACACGGACAATAAATTCTCACGCCCTTTACGCAATAGCGCCAGGGTTGATAATCCCTGAGGATGGCGAGGAGGATAGGGGGGGGTATAGTCCATTTTCATCGGTCCTCAACGAGCGTTTGTATCGTATAAGCAATGTGTTCTTCGGTATGTGAACTATTCATAAAGAATCGCAATCGTGCTTGATTATCCGGAACAGCCGGGTAAATGATAGGTTGTACATTGATTCCTTTTTGATGCAACTGATTGGATAATTGTACCGTCTTTTTTGAATTCCCATAGATAATCGGCACAATACTCAATCCCTTGCTAAGCCCGACATTCAATCTGGCTCGTGTCGCTTCTTCAACAAAATAGGTCGCATTCTGATTGAGCCTGCTAATGCGATAGGGCTCTTGAGCCATGATCTCTAAGGCTTTTAAAGAAGCAGCAGCAAGGGGGGGAGACAATCCGACGCTATACAGAAACCCAGGCGCTGCATATTTTAAATGCTCAATCAACGCATCACAACCTGCAATATATCCCCCACATCCTGCCAAGGTTTTACTTAACGTACCCATCCATATATCCACCTCCCGCCCATCGATGCCAAACCATTCGCCAATACCGCGACCTGTTGCCCCCATCACCCCGATAGAGTGCGCCTCATCAACCATTAGAAAACTGCTATGCCGCTGTTTTATTTCAATCAATTGCGGTAAATCAGGGTAGTCTCCATCCATGCTATAAAGGCCTTCTACCACAATCAATACCCGTTCAAACTCATGTCGACGCATGGTTAATAGATGATCCAGGGCTTTCAGATCATGATGTGGAAAAGACAACCGAAAGGCCCCTGACAAGATGATGCCCTGCAACACACTGTCATGAATGAGTTCATCATGGATGATTAAATCCTTCGGTCCAAAGAGATAGCCAATGGTCGTCACATTAGTCGCATGACCGCTGACAAACACCAAGGCCTGTTCTGCCCCATGCAATGTAGCCAAGGCTTTTTCTAACGCCTGATGGATAGGTCGCTCACCCGCAACAAGACGACTGGCTGAGGCAGAGGTGCCATATTGATCCATCGCTGCTTTCGCCGCCGCTATAACCCTTGGATCTCCATTTAAATCAAGATAGTTATAACTTGAAAAGTTAATCAAAGATTGGCCTTGAATACAAGTGGTCGCTGAAGCAATCCCCTCATGAGTCAAGAAAAAGGGACTATCGATCTGATATTTTTTTCCGAGCAATTTTTTTTGAAGAATCGCTTGATAAGACGGGTACGTTTCAAAACGACACCACTTATCAGACACTGGCGCGTGTGATGGCACCCCTCCCTCACCATCCACCTGTTGACGTAATCGGGTCAAGCGTTGCCGAAGCGCCAATTTTAATACATTTTCTTTCGTGTGACTCACGAAACAGTACTCGGTTGTAATTCCTTCACCACATCCATCGCCATATGGATTGATAAGTCTTCCCCATGTAACACGGCCTCACTCAGCAACTGTGTAACCTCAGGCGTATAGGTAGGAGTGCCTTCTTCCTGCTGTATTTGACTGATGATCCGCTCTGCAATCAGTTGAACCGAAAGGCCTTGCGATAGAGCCAACAGGGGGATCTGAATAGCAAAACGCTGTTCGATGGCATGACCCAGCTCAGCACCAACCAATGAATCCATCCCAATAGATAGCAGGGACGCTTTTTTATCAATTTTTTCCATGGGCAAACGCAATATTTTTGCAATATCATGCGTTAAGAGATGGCTGACCAAAGTCAACGCCTCCTCCACCGATTTGTCAGCGAGTAAGAGACGAATCTCCTCTGAAGACTCCCTCGATAAGTCCCCTTCTGCCTCTGCCCCCAACATAGAAAATTTAGGGGAGCGCATCGTAGGCAAGCCTCGACGCATGCTATTGATATTTAAATGCCCCACTGCAACCCCATCGATGTCCTTTAGTAATAATGCTTCCAACCTCTGCAATGCCTCATCAGCGCTTAAAACTTGCTGCCCCATTTTCGTAGTGAGTCTCTGTTTAATACTTTCATTGCGAGCCAAATACCCTACATCAGAAATGGGCCCCCATGCGGCAAATAATCCAGATAGTCCAGCCGATCGACGATGCCGAATAAGACTTTCAAGATACGTATTGGCCGCCACATAATTCGCTTGCCCAGGATTTCCAAACAGCGTGGTGATAGAGGAATACACCACAAAAAAATCAAGAGACGTATTAAGCGTACTGGTATGAAGATTCCAGGCGCCTTGTACCTTCGGCGCTAACACTTGTGCCATGCGACTCGCCGTTAAATTTTGCATCAAGGCATCATCGTAAATAGCCGCCGCATGAATGATACCTTTCAAAGGCACTGCATGGACTTGCCTAATCATCGCTTCCACTGCAATGGGATCTGTAATGTCCACTGCAAGGGCAGCCACGTTCACCCCTTGTTGTTTAAATAATTGCAATGCTTGCTGCGCTTCTTCTGTTACAGCACCATAACGCCCCACTAAAATGAGATGTCTTGCTCCTTTTTCAACCAACCAGAACGCTGTTTTTAAACCAAAACCACTCAGCCCACCCGTGACTAAATAAGCCTGTTGATTCGACAAAGACAGTACGGATGGTGTCTCTTCACAAACACAATTGGTTTGTGGCGCAACTTGCAAATCAACCACGATTTTCCCAATCTGACGTGCCTGCTGCATATACCGAAACGTCTCACTGATTTGCTCTGTATTAAAGGTTCGATAAGGCAACGGTGTAAACGTTTCTGTCGCAAACAGGGCCATGATCTCCTTAAATAATCGGACACAAAGCACAGGCTGTTTCATCAGCAATTGATCAGCATCAATACCAAAATAGCTGATGTTATTTCTAAAAGGTCTTAATCCAATTCGACTATTCGCAAAGAAATCTCGTTTTCCAAGCTCAAGAAATCGACCAAATGGCTTGATGATTCTTAAATTTGCATTGACCGCTTCCCCAGCCAAACAATTGAGCACAACATCCACCCCTTCTCCCTCGGTGTCTCTCAAAATCTCATCCGCGAACAATAGCGTGCGCGAATCGTAGCGATGCGTCACTCCCATTAAGTGTAAGAAATCGCGTTTTTCAGCTGATCCAGCCGTTGCATAAATCTCTGCGCCCAAATAAGCAGCGACTTGAATAGCTGCAATACCAACCCCCCCTGCCGCGCCATGGATAAGGATCCGTTCACCCGCTCCTAAACGAGCCAGATGATGGATTGCATAAAAGGCTGTAAAGAACGCAATGGGAACGGTTGCCGCTGTTGCATAGCTCCATTGCGGCGGTAGGGCTGTGATAGCATGTGCTTTGGTGATGGTACTAGAACTAAAACTAGCCGGTGCAAACCCCATTACCGCCTCACCGACTGCAAAGGCACTGACCGCATCTCCCACTGCCAACACTTGACCGGCAAACTCCATGCCTAAAGTAGTGCCCAGGAATCCCTCTTCTACCGCTTCATCTGGAATAAGACCCATCGCATACATGACATCACGAAAATTAAGTCCACTTGCACATGGCTTAACCAACACTTCATCCGACGCCAAAGGACGATTCACTGCAGGGAACCAGTGTAAATGATTTAAAGATCCAGCGCGTTTAAAATCAAGCCGATACCCTATCTCATCCAACGATTGAGGCTGTGTGCGATCCATCTTATCAATACGCACCCCGAAGCGAGCGCTACTGGTGACAATGACTTCTTGCTCCGAATCATCATTTCCTATTTCTTCAACACCCTGCGCAATCAATGCGTCAGAGAACGCTCCCTGCAGATCAATCAGCTTACAATGCAGGGCAGGATCTTCATTGCTCAATACGCGCCCCACCCCCCAAACCATTGCATGCGCTGGATTAACACCGGTTGTTTCCACAGCCACAGGGAGTGCACCACTCGTCACAAGCGTAAGACGCGGATAATCTGCCCAAGTGATCCCTTGAATGGCCTTTACCAAATGAACCAGAGCAGTACAGTCGGATAAGGCTTGTTGAAGAGTAGCTTCTTTTGAAAAGATCCAAACCAATCGGACAGAGCGATGACGCCATGGAAGCAATAACTGCACCAACGTCTCTACCTGCAATGCTTCAGCACTCAAATCCCCCTGAAAGGGTTTCATCAGGCACACCGACACAGACGCCTGTCTTGCTTTTAAGGCTGAATAAAATGGCTGAATGGCTTCTTCTGACTCAGTGAGCAACAGCATATCACCAACCATCGCTTGAGGTTCTTTTAAAGAGGCGACAGCAGGCGTCCCAGCTATCAACAAAAACGCGCCTTCTCCTTGCGATGCCTTGAGCTCAAACAAAGGCTCCGTCACATGAAACCCGGCAATAACCAATAGATCTTGCCAATAGGTTGCAGGATACAAACGAGAATGTGGTGTCCCATCAGGGGTTTGATGCCACCAGTTCGGATCGGAGCCATAAATAAATTCATGCATCCGATCCGAATAGTGTGCAGTCGCCAATAAGACACCCCCGTTGGAAAGCTTCTGTTTTAGCTGCATCAAAGCGGCTCTCGGATCGTCGATCTCCTGTAATACATTTCTAACCAGTATTAGATCGAACCGATGATTCTCAAGTTGTTCAAGATCCGTCTGCAAATGGCTCCATGACAATATCGTCACGTGAGGAGCGTTCTCAAGCTCATGGACAACTGTCTCATCGCTCACCAAAAGACAATAATCGGTCCTATCCCGTGGGAATAAATGAGTAAGTTGCGTCGTCAAATACCCTATACTATGCCCCAGATCCAACACCCGGATCCGCTTTGTGAGCGGCCAAGGTGTAAGAAGTGCCTGGACTGTTTTTTGAACCAGCCTTTGCAAACCAATCTGAGCATTGTCCTGAAAGTGAGCGAGCGCATCCCGTTTATGAAGTGCCTCACGGGTGTCCCCACACAGCACGTCTTTCAAGTGCAATCCCATGCGACCTAAAAGTCCCCATTCCGTGACGTACTCCGGATGATTATTCAATAACATCATCCAAACCGCGTGTGCATCAAACGTTTGTACTTGCTGAGAAAACGTGTACATTTCGTCGTCGTTTTTTTGTAATACGTTATCTTCTAATAGAATGCCAAGACACCATTTCAATAAAGGAACTTGAACAGGAACAATGCCAGCAATCACCACCAAGGTGCTCAATGAAAAGGACGACAACCCTATTGAGCACGCACGAATCGTCTGGTAGATAAAATGACTCACCATGAGATCAACCAACGGCAGTACAGATTGAAAGTGTGCCTCCTCCCGTACAGTGACAGGTGACGATCCGGCTTTTATTTGATGTACAATCTCCTTTACCTGATCCCATAGATCCGTTGTTTCCTCAAGAGAAGAAGCTAATACATGGGGTTTACAAATGTACCAATTCAACACACTCTTCTGGTGAGTGAAAAACGTCTGCTTAAAACGACAGTCACTGATTAGGGCCACCACCTCCCCTTCTTTATCCAACATCACAAAATCGGCCAATACACTTTGCTTACTTCTTGTTCTGATCTGCGCCGTTAGAAAAAATACGTCTGACACAGCCCGATATTGTTGCAATCGCCCAATACGAATGGGCAATACCGTTCCTTGTGCTGTGGTCTGATATGACAACAAACCAATCAATAATTGAAAACAAGCATCGAGTAACCCTGGATACACACAATGATCACTCATCACGCTGGCAACCTCTGATGGATATGCGACACGAGCCAGTGCTCGATCTGCCTGCATCCAGCCCTCTGCAATGCATTGAAACATCGGCCCATACAACAACCCTATCGCTGCAGCCCCCGCATACAACTGCTGATTGTCTAATCTGGTGTAGGCTTGTAGGTCCTGAAGATCTATAGTCTGAGTGGGCTTGGACAAGGCAGGTTCCATAATCAAACGTCCAAACACGTGCAATACCCAAGCGTCATCCGTATGTCGGATGCGACTTTTAATAACAAAATGACCCGACTCGGCTTGTAGCTCAAACCGAGTAAGACGGCAGGATTGTTCATCGAACACCATGGGGGAAATGATTTCCAGATCTCTTAGATCATGCGTGCTATTCCCATACCAATAGAGGGAGACCGCCAAGGCCATTTCTGCAAACCCTGCAGCCGGCATCACGGCAACCCCATCGACCTGATGATGAGCAAGATAGCGCACCAACGTGGGATCAAGATGATTCTCCCAAATGGCTTCACCCGCTTTAAGACGTCTCCCCAATAATGGGTGATCCGACAACACTTCCAGTTGATTCGCGCTTTCATTGGTAGGCGTCAACGTATGAGAGATTCTTACAAACGGGTAAGGGGGTAATGCGATGGGATGGCCGACCATAGGGAAAAAATGAGTTTCGTCAAACTGCCCACCACTCAGCCAAGTTCGAAAAATAGCTCGCTTGAGGTCGACGACTTCTGCTGAATGACGTTTTAAAGTCTGGATAACGATTCCACGATGTTCTCGTGCTCGTAGGGATTCCTCAATATAAGGTTTTAAGATGGGGTGCGGGCCTACTTCAATGAAGACACAAGTGCCCTCATCCAGGAGGGTATCAATGGCCTCACAAAACCGCACGGGTTGCCGAATATTTTTCCACCAATACAGCGCATCCAATGTCTCTCCCGATACAAGCGCCCCAGTGACCGTTGAGACAAAAGGCACCGTATTGTTTACAGGATTTAAATCATCCAGAGAGGCCAGTAATTCTTCACGAATACAATCCATGGCACTGGTATGGAACGCATAATCAAGATCCAACAACCGACTAAAGATCCCTTCAGCTTTACAGTGGGCTCGCACCCGTTCTAAAGCGTCTAGATCGCCTGCGAGGGTTATACCCTTTGGGCTGTTGGTTGCAGCAATCACGACACGTTCACCCAATTGGTGCGTTACAATCCATTGTTCTGCAGCCTCCACAGTGAGCGCAACAGCTAACATACGACCTTGCCCGCGGGTTTTTCCCTGCCCCTTGCTTCGGTAATAAAGCACTTTGATCGCTTCTTGCAAACTCAATGCACCACTCGCCCAAGCCGCTGCAATCTCTCCCACACTATGGCCTGTGACCGCGCTGATTTGTAAGCCTTTCTGAATCAAATATCGCGTGATGGCAACTTGTATGGCGAATAAACAAGGTTGCGCAATTTCAGTGTCATCATAACGAGTCTGTGAGGCCAGTAACTCTGATTTAATTGAAAAAGCAGCGTACTCTGCAAACAATGCATCAATTTCATCAATGGTTTCTATGAAAAGGGGATCCTGTTGTATCAAGTGAGCCGCCATACCCTGCCATTGCGCCCCATTCCCTGAATACACCAAAGCCACTGCAAGCGTTGCCCCCAAACGCTGCTCGTGAATTAGGTGATCGGACGCCGTCTCTGTCTTCAAGTCTTCTAAGGCTTGAATGATTCCGGGCAGATCGTCACCATAAACCACTACCCCTTTATCATGTCGAGCACGATGCGCGCTGGCATAAGCGATATCATAATACGCATCAGGGTTGCTTTTAATTAACTGTTGATAATGATTAGCCATTTCTGGAAATACGCTTGCATCACGCACACTGAGCAACAGAGGGGGACAGCTCGATACTGGTTGGAGGGGTGTGGTCTCACCGTCATAGGCGGCAAACAGGGCATGCGCATTCGTACCCCCAAATCCAAATGAATTGACCCCGATGATACTCGGGTTTTTCTCTATAGGTAACGGCGACAACGTGTCCACGACTTTGAGATTCAACGCATCAAAATCAAGCTCAGGATTGGGCGCTGTAAAGTGCAAAGTTGGCGGAATCTGATGATGCTGCAAACATAAAATAGCTTTCAAGACCCCTGTCAGCCCAGACACCACTTCGAGATGACCGACATTACTTTTAATCGATCCTATTAATAAGGGATTGTTTTTAGCACGCTTGGTTGCTAACGCAGCCCCCAATGCCCGCGCTTCGCTCCGATCACCCACCACAGTGCCTGTGCCATGCGCTTCTATATAGCTCACTTCATCAGCAGTAACCCCTGCTTGTTCATGCACTTTGGTTATTAATTCTGCTTGTGCTTCAGCATTAGGAAGCGTAATGCCGTGAGTCCGTCCATCACTATTGACTCCCGTATTCAGAATAACCGCATGAATGGGATCACCCGCGGCTTCTGCAGCTAGCAACGGCTTTAAAAATAAAACCACGCACCCTTCCGATCGTACATACCCCTGGGCATCTGCCGAAAAACTCTTACATTGCCCTTCAGGCGATAGCATAGATGCTTTTGAAAACCCCACAAAAGAACTTGGTGAGGACAAAACATTGACACCCCCTGCGATGGCCATTGAGGCATCTCCTGCCCAGAGGCATCTGCAGGCTTGATGCAAAGCAACCAAAGAAGAAGAACAAGCTGTGTCTATCGAAACACTTGGGCCATGAAAATCAAAGGCATAAGAGATCCGATTAGAGGCAATGCTTGCACAATTTCCAAGCATTGTATAAGAGTCCGTTGCTGAAATATCATTGACGTATTTAAAGATATGCTCAAAACTGCCAATACCAATGTATACAGCGCAATCAGACCCCGCCAATTGATCAACGTTTTGTCCCCCATGCTCCAAGGCATTCCAAGTGGTTTCTAGCAGCAATCGCTGTTGCGGATCCATTTGGCGCGCTTCTCGCGGAGAAATACCAAAAAACGCCGCATCAAACTCATCCACTTTCGATAACACGCCCGCACGAAACGTATAACTTTTACCTGGTTCCGTAGGGCGCTCATGTAGATAATTTTTATAAGGAAAGCGGCTTTCATCGATATTTGAAATGACGTTCTCGCCTTGTTGCAAGACACGCCAAAGCGCCTCCACCGTTGAAATCTCACCCGGTAAACGAAATGCCATGCCAACGACAGCAATTTTGAATTTTTTTTGACCCGTCACGCGAGCTCTATCCTTAGAATACTAGTCATTCAACTGATGATCGCGCGCAGTATAACATTTGTTTTCACGCCTAAACCACCAACACAATACACCCACCTCAAGGAGTGCCAAGTAACTCGCCACCACCACGTCACTCACATAATGTTCGGTGAGTAAAATGCGTGACGTTGCGACAAGCAAGCCCGAGATCAGGAATGCATAACTGTATTTTGGAAACAACACACACAATCCAAATACAAACCCCATGATCGTTGTAGTATGGCCGGAGGGAAAAGACCAAAACTGAGCATCAGTGCCCCATCCATAAAATCCATACAATTGACCAAGAAATAACAGCTCAGGGCGAGATCGTCCTAAAAGCATCTTCAAAACAAGACAGATAAGACTCGGAATGAGTGCACAACACCACAAAAACCACATGCGCCACTCAAGCGTTTTATTCAGACGGATATATCGAAAAAACAACGCCAACAATAAAAAAGGCACCAAATAAAAACCACCCAATCCAAGTCTCGTGATCCAAGTGACTATATGAAAGTTCGATTTAAAATCAATGGCTCGACAATAATAAGCCACGGGTTGATCAACATAGGTATACAAAAAAGCACCTCCTAGCAACATCAACAAGATGACCCATGGCTTTGTCATGATCTTCAACCACTGATCAAACGGAATCATCTATCTACCCTCCTGTCGTTGTACCAAATCCAAAGTGATCCATCGAGATGCATTGTAATTGTATCCGCTGAAACTGGCTATTTTTTTTAAGCCCTGCACTTCCTGAGATAAAGGCTCCAATAAGCCATGATCTATCAACAACACACTGTCAGATTGCGCTTGCAATCGTTTCAAGAGCATCGCCTTATTATCCATCCAAACCACCTGATTTGTTTGTAGATAGAAAACCAAACTGGGCTCTCCATATCCAAATACAAGCAACGGCTGATTGTTCAGAGTCTCTCTTACGTGAATGAATTGCGCTATCTTCTCTGGAAGCCATAACGGCTTTAGAGCTGGCAACAGCGTTTCAAAGACCAACGGGTAGGTCAACACAGCCGCGCACAACACGGCTATACTTGCACGCTGTAACAATCCCTTGTAAGCAAACCAAACCCCCACCAACGCAGTGACACCGATTCCCACCACAAGCATCACGCTCACAGAGAGCACCTGCTTCATTAAAAAATAAGACAACCCCACCAAACTGAATGCGAAAATGAGCGACATCACACCCCAAAGCACCTGTAATACCCGTACCCCTCGGCTTGGCATACGTCCCCTTGCTGTTACCACAGCCAACGCACACAGTAAGGCCAACGCTGGAAAAGTCGGCAACACGTATTGTGGCAGTTTGGTCGGCATGATTTCAAAAAAAATCCACGTGGGGATTATCCAGGATAATAAAAAACGTACGGTTTGCTCTTGGCGGTGTTTCCACCCATACACACCTCCTTGCCATAAAAACAAGGAGGCGGGCCAGAACGTCATGGGCAGAATAAGTAAATGAAACAAGGGTGGTTTCCCATGCGACTCATGACCTCCCTGCAATTTGGGCAATAAATCATGACGAAGCATTTGCAACAAATAGTTACTATGCTCAGCCGTATTCAATTTCATCAGCCAGACCACACTCACCCCTGCAAACACTAACAGACCTCGATACACACGAAGCCCTCTTACAAAGCGCCTATCTACTAGAGAGAGCGTGACCACCGTTAACCCTCCCACCAGAGGCGTGATGCCTTTTAATACCACGCCCAGGCTCATAGCTATCCAAAACAAAGCTGCCCATCCCCAAGGAGGCGTCTCGATTCTATCCGTTTGATAGATCACCCACAAGGCGCCCTGCATCATCACCATCGTGCATAACAACGCCGCATCTGTCACGGATAGATGGGCTTCAACCACCAATAGCATCGAGGCTGCTAAAAACGCTGAGCCTAACAACGCGGCACGTTGCGGCAGAAAACGGCGCGCAAAGAAAAACGTCAAGAGAACGGAGCCAAGCGCCCCAAGCAGTGAAGGCAATCGATAAGGCCAGATCAAACCATTATTCCCTGTCAACTGGACACTGGCCGCTTGTAGCCAATTGATACCTGGGGGCTTTTGAAAACGGGTGATTTGTTGAAAACGCACTTGAAAATAATGGCCAGTTTCCATCATTTGACGTGTCGCTTGCGCAAAATGTGCTTCATCACGATCAACCACGGGTAACGACAAGAGGCCAGGTAAAAAAAATACCAACGACAAACAAGTCAACAAAAAATAAGGCATGATTGTTTTCAAAATAGAACATCTCATAAAGCCACTCGGTGCCTAGGTACTATACTGCAGTAGTATATGTTAAACTAGCTCCTTTTCACTTCTCAATACCATGTCTTCCATCCGATTGTTAGCTGACGCGACCTTACCGTACCTCACCGCTTATTTTCCAGCACCCTTTGAAATAACCTGCTATCATTCGCTCCAAGACTTGAAGCAGAACCTGCCTAACCAAGACGTACTTGTATGCCGCTCCACACAACGCATTGATAAAGCCCTTCTAGAGCCCCACACTTTGTCATGCATCGCTACGGCAAGTAGCGGTATCGACCACCTTGATGAAAACTACCTGACTGAGCAGCGCATCACTTTGTTCCATGCCAAAGGCTGCAATGCGACCTCAGTTGCTGATTATGTCATGGCCAGTGTCGCGTATTTATCACAACAAAACCGACTCACTGGTATGAAGGCAGGCGTGGTTGGGGTTGGTGAAGTGGGATCTCGAGTCACTAGACGACTCCAGGCTGCGGGATTCAAAGTATTAGGATTTGATCCGTTTAGGAAATCAACGCCTACCCTACCCCTCGTAGAGGCGCTCACTGACTTGTCTTCTTGCGATCTATTATGTATCCATGCAGCCCTGCATGATACGCTACCCCATTCCAGTCGCTTTCTATTACATGCTAATTATCTCAACCTGTTAAAACCGAATGTCTCAATCATCAATGCCTCTCGTGGCGGCATCGTCGATGAAGCCGCGCTCCTCTCCCTTTCAACACCCATTACTTATTGTACTGATGTTTACCAAAACGAGCCCAGTCCAAGTAAAGAGATCTTAGCCTTTGCCACGCTCTGCACCCCACATATCGCAGGACACAGTATAGAAGCCAAGCAGAATGCAGTACTCTTTGTAAGCCAACAGCTTCATCACTATTATGGCCTGCCCCTAACACCTTCACCCTCTTTAACTCCTGCTGCAACAGAGGCTATACCCACACAGGATACATGGGAAGCAACATTGCTCGCGTTCTATCATCCCCTCCAAGAAACAAGACAACTGAAAACGACCTCTAACCCTGCCGACACTTTTTTAAGTACCCGAGCTGCCCACCAAACCCGACATGATTTTACTGGGTACAGTACACCTGTCCTGGATGCACACACCAAGTCCCTAATATTTCCTTAATCTTTTTGATCTACAATGAACGCGTCCGGTCTATTTGTGATCTTATTTCTCTAAATATGACCTAATCGGGAGTGTGGTATGCCTTGGAATATAAGAGTTGAGTTTCTTGACTATATTGCTCAACAATCGGGTGAGGAACCTGATGACACTACCTTATCTCTTATCCAGCAACTTTGGAACAACGATAGATCACGAGTGCTCTCTGACGCAATCATTCTGGCCTTTACGCAGTCTCCCTCAAAGGCGCTATCAGCCCTTTTTTTATTTACTGCCTACTCATTAGAGTACTATCTTTTAGAGTTAAGACATCCAGCGACTCAGTCTCTTCTGACAACAGAAAAAGTGCTCATCAACCCCATTCTTCGTCACTTATACCAGCAAGACAAGCTAGAAGAGGTCATGGCTACTATGACAGAATGGATCAATACTTCTGAAACACCCCTACAAGCACTAAGACACCCTGTTTATACAGCTCTTCACTTGGTATTCGAACTATCTTTAAGACTCCCCGTTGTCGAGCGTTCAGAAGCTCTTCGATTCAAAGTAGGAGTATTGATCAACTTACTCGATACTCACTTGCCTGAACAGGACATTGCTGCAGCCACTCCCAGTACATTCAGCACTGCTACCACCTTGGGAGACTACACTCAGGCAACGTCTCTTCAGATATTAAAGACCCCCACTTCTATTGAGACAAAAATAGAACAAATCATCCTCTTGTTGAATAGAGACGTTGATCTTTTGTTGGAACTACAAAGGTACCAAACGACCATAGCGCGATATGAGGAACAAAAAAGAGATCTTTTGTTTCTAATTAAGCAAGTCCGAATGAATCAACAGGCTAGACCTAGGAAAACCGATGAAATACTGCTACAAGAATTAGCCTTCCCTCTTCGCTCCTTACGTAGCCTCTTGCCAGCGCGGGATGCCTTTCCTAACACTGATCTAGACGCCCTGTGTACCCTTGCAAAACAACAGCTACCCCAACTACAACAATGCCTATTTCAAGAACAACTAAAGATCTATGATGCTCTCAACAAACTGCCTTTAGATCTCTCTCCACGCCTCAAGGATTCTCTACAACTCGCATCCAACGACGAGCTTAGAAGATTACTTATTCCCTGCAGAGCCCTAAAAGAAACTGTAACAACCTCTTTCACACTGATTCAAACCATGAACAAGAACCAAGTCATTCTCAATGAAATGAATGGACTCAGTCCTGAAATAGACAAGCTCATCCAAACACACACCACCTGTTGGGTTCGGTTTACTCTTTGGATAGCCCAATTCCTTGGGGATTGGTGTAAAACGCCTTCCGGACGACTACTTGAAGGTCAGCAGTCCATGAAAGCAGCCTTGGCAAAAAAAATTAGAGACTATAGC
>CAMBHM010000005.1 GCA_945867185.1 Legionella genomosp. 1 | reverse complement strand
CCTTCTTTTTTATGGAGTTCCTTCAAGGTTGCTTCGGCAAACGTTTGAATGTCTGCCGATGACTGACGCGCTTGGCCAATGATGGTGTCGACAGCGGTTTTGATATTTTCGGGCAATGGGGAGATCTTGATGGAGTGTGGTTTGGGTAGTTCGGCATCATTCATTTCTGCTTCACGAAAAATGGCGCGGTAATATAAAGATTGTGCCCCAGTACTCTGTCGCAATGACCATACGGCTCGCCGATTATAGCCATTCAGAGCGGTTGTAACGCCATAATTATGTGAGATGAAATATTCATCAAGAATAGCGAAATGGGGTGGCATATAAGGGATGGTAAAGCTGGCTTTGACAGGCATGTTTCGTTCAGCCGTGAATCGCAAATTGGCTTCAATCATCCAACTATTGACCGTTTCACTGTCAGTGAGCGGGACATCCAGGATCCAATGTCTATAGCAAAAAACACTGAGTCCGAGTATAAATAACGTGATAATGAGGGTATACAAATGACGCTGGGTTGGATTCATGCTTTGTCCATTTTTTGAAGTTTGGAGGTATATTTTAAGCTAGGATCGACCATGCCATTGAAGGAAATAATGGCTTCGCGTCCAAGGAGCAAGGGATAAATGAATCGCTTCCGATTGGTGAGATTAACACGGATCACACGTTCTTCTTGGCCTAGTTTGATGTGCATGAGGACCACTGGGCGTTGTATGGATTTTTTGAGCAATGGATTGGTTGCGGTTTCTCCTGCGCGGATTTTAATATTAACTTCGCCCACGTATTCACAGGTAAAAGAGGTATCTCCTTCTTTAGTGGGGACAATAAACGTGAGGTAGGGTTTTTCTTTGATGCTGATTTCAGTGATGTTCTTTGCATTTAATGAAGCAGATTTAGCTCCCGTGTCTAATTTGGCAGACAAAGTAACCTGTTTATCTACGAGGGTAACTTTTTCAATAAAGCCATAAACTGTTTTTTCATGAGTTGCCATGGCGCTCCCTGCTGACAATAGTCCCAAAAAAAAGAAACAAAAAAAACCTCGCATGAGCCCCCCTGAGGCATCTGATATGAATGTGGGTGATCCTAGCAGGTTTGTTGGCGTTGGCACAGTCACTGCCGATCAAGTGGTTTATTTTGAGCCAAATTGAGCCAATTTGAAAAAGCACTTGCCATTTTAGTTGGACCCAGGTAGACTCCCCTCATCTTAGCTACTGCCTGTGATGCGTATGTCAAACGACGGTGAGCTTGATCAACTTGTGCCAGATGGGGATGCCAAAGTCTTTTCGGGTGCGATTGGATTTGATAAAAAAAGTCGCCTTGCTGCAAAACAACTCCATGATGCTGTTTATATCTACGCACTGTATGGTGTGCTAGATGGACTGAGTCTTTCTTACAGTATGATCAAATATAGCTTTGATTTGCTGTACACAAACAGTTCGTTTTCTTCCTCTGATGTGATGCATGACTGGATGTTGACGCCGGAAGGTATTGCAATTGCGGCGACAGAATCTATTGTGTTGATTGGATTTTCACTGCTAGCCAACGTATTCAGTGAGTGTAGTAAAACCGATTTTCAAAAATACATTTCTATTGCTTGGCCTTATTGTCGTGACACGATGAAGGGCCTTAAAAATGCCTACAAAGGCATGCGCAGCACCTTACAAATCGCCGGATTACTGGCTAATAATCAAGACATGCGCTTCATGATGGTGCCCGTTGGGGTGGGGCTTGGCATTATTTCTGTTTTGAACAGAATCTGCATGCGAAAATATGTAGTTGAACCAAGAAAAGCCATGATGAAAGTAAATGCTTTCCTGTTATTGGAGGTAAAGGGAGAGCGCGATATACATGTTTTGAAAAAAGAACCAGACGATATGATGGCCTTTTGTAACAGCTACTTATGGATGAACGAGAGGCTTCATTATGTGTCAGTGAAAGGAGTATTAAAGCCGGTTCCATTGACGAACGCCGTGGATTGTTTGGCAGGGCTGAAGTTGTTACCTGGATGGGAAGAGGGCCGCGTTCATTTGTCTTTGCGGCAGATTGATGATCTCATTATTAAGAATGGTGGAGATGGGCCACCAGCAATGAACTTAGAGTTGCGAGCCTACTATCTTGAGCGCCTTGGTGTACAGACCCCAAAACTTAGAAGACTTGCGTTGATAGGGGGAGCTTATAGCGGGGTGGTGGATGGGCTTTATCTTTTTATGGGAATTTTTACCTTGGCCGCAGTGTCCCCCCCTGTTTTTGTGGCCATGGTTGTTTTTTCAGCACTTTTTTCGGCCCTATGTATTGTGACTCGGATCTATGAAGAGTACGACTTTCAAAAAAGACTAGTAGGAACTCAAGCCAAGGTGAAGTTGGCACTGTGTGGTAAAGAATTAGGCGTGTTATTTTCTCAATTGCGACAATTAGAGTTGGCTCCTGAGGATGAGAAGAGGGCTCAAACTGCGATAATGACGCAGTTAGAAAATAAAATGGAAGAGTTTAATCAATGCCGGGTCTATTTGCGTGAGCAACTCACCTTGTCTACATTATCCGCAGCATTGCTTGGTCTTAAGAATGGATTAGCTGCTTATAGTGCCATTGCCAGTGTGATGTTTGCTGTAGCAACCGTGATGTTGCTTGCATCAACGCCGTTCCCCCCTGCTTTTTTAATCACCGGGGTGGCAACAGGGGTGGTTTGTCTGATTATTTTCTTATCTCACGCCTTGATTAATAATCACGGTCATTTAAATAGTTTGCAGTCGAAAGTGTCGGATCCGCACGAAACACTCGCTGATTGGCTGAAAAAATTGAAAAATAATGAGAAAATAGTGTCTGATTTACAACCGACAGAAGTTGAGTCGACCATTATGGCAGGGATGATAGTTGATCCGTCTCCTCAGTTTTTCTTTCAAGAGTGGTTTGAGGTGGTGCGGTCGTTTTTCTCTGGACTGGCCAAAGGGCAAAAATCTGTAGAGTACACGTTAAATCCGTTGGAAGAGGCAGATAGCCAAGGACACTATCATGATACCTTGATCATGGTCTGGATCACGATGGGCGCGGCTTCTCTGTATGCAGCGGGTCTTGCATTGAGAGCTTTTGCGAGAGGGTTTGGTCGAGACAATATTGAGGATGTGGCACCGAAGAGTGAGGAAAAGGCTTGCCCAGTGGCTCCAAGGGGTACACTACCCTCTCCTGTGATGCAGGTAGGCGGGAGTCCAGCGGAAGAAGTAGCGCCTTTGAGGCCTGATCGGGGAGAGAGTCCTTTGTTAGCGGGAGCAACTACATTGCGCTCAGAGTCTACAGAACAAGTGTTTCATCGTCCTGCGGCCGCATCACTATCTTTAGCGGATAGGTTATTTGGAGGTCGTCGTCAGTTCAGTGCCACAGAGTTGAATCATGGGTCGCTTGAGGCGGGCTTACGATCTCACGGAGCTGCATCGGCATTCATGTCGCCTCCTAGAGTTGTTGGTATAACTCCGGGTTGAGTGTCGGATCATTGTACATCTTGCATTGACGGTAGGTTTGAAACGTTTTTCTTTTTTGATAAACCTCCTCCAACAGATCAGATAGGCAGGTTTGTAATTGGTTTTGTTGTGTTTCTAGAATCAGCAATTGGTTGGTGCAGGTGGCATGGTGAGTGGCATCGGTATCGGTTCGTTTGAGTTGCTCTGCCATGTGGTAGGTCTTTAGAGCCAAAATAGAGAGGCGATCGATCATCATGCCCGGGGTTTCGGAGTGTACTGGGCAGTGTGTCGGAGAGAGGGGATGGAGAGCCTTCATGAGCCAGTCGTCGATGGCTTCCATCCTATTGTTGCGTTGTTGGTTATAGTGGTCTATTTCTCGTTTTGCTCGATAGACGAATTCGAAGCCTTGATCGTCTCGTCGTGCGCGATCTTCTGCATGCCATAGTTGGTAGTTGAAGGCATGATTTTCTTCTACGAGAAGCAAAAAGTCAGTCTGACTGAAGCGGATACCGGATTGCTTCCAACGGATAAGACATTCGCGTTGTAATTGGACAAGTGCTGTTGTGCAGGGGACTGACATCATATTCCTTGTTTTGCTTTGGTCAATAAACGATCTAAGGTATTTGCAAAGGCCATGCTCTCTTTTGCACTGAATGTTGTTGGCCCTCCGATGACCACACCACTGCCACGCAGTTGTTCTCGCATATCTCGCACATGTAGTCGTTGTTTGATATTGTTTTCTGTATAAAGCTCGCCGCGTGGATTAATGGCAAGACCATTGCGTGCGACCACTTCTGCTGCGAGCGGAATGTCGGCTGTGATGACAAGATCGTGGGCTGCCATGTGAGCTACGATGTGATCATCTGCGCTGTCGAAGCCGTGTGCGACGCGTACTGTTGAAATAAACGGAGAGCCTGGTGTAGATAAACTTGCATTGGCAACAAGAATCAGTGGTGTGGCTGTTCGCTTTGCAGCACGAAATAGTATGTCTTTGATGGTGTTTGGACACGCATCAGCATCAACCCAAATTTTCATGGTGCTCATGATACACTATTCTTTTTTGTATTTAAATCAGATGGAGAGGGTTAATGAAGGGCGTATTGGTATGGATGGTGCTGCTGCTGTCTGGAAATCTTTTTGCTGAAGGAGGATTCCCTTCAAAATGTAACCCATTGATGATAGACGATGAATTGGTGAAAATTTCTGCTGATAAACCGAGCTTGGTGATGATACATAATGTGTCTGTTTTGGATCTCTGGATCACACATCCTGTCTCTGATGAAACTGCCAATGCAGGTTGGAGTAGTCATTTACAAGCAGGGCATTGGTCTGCTTTAGCGCTGGAGAAAGGTTCTTTTGAGTTGAGTTGTATTGAGTCGCGGCCGGGACATGAGCAACAAGTACCTTGTAAGGGGCTATTAGCCGCGTGTCAATGGATGCCGGTGATTCAGCCTAAAGCTGCAACGGGTACTTTTTGGGCAGGTGAGGATATGACGCTGGCATCATTAAAGGCCTATGTGGGCAGTCGAGGCTTCCAATTACCTGCCAAAGCACAATAGGTGATATACTAATCATTGTTAAAAACACAGGATGAACCGTGAGTAAAAAAGAAAAAACACCCTTTTATAAACAGGATCCGTTTTACAAAAGGGAAAGTGAAAAATATGAGATACCCGTTCCTAGCCGAGAGCTTATTATGCAAGTTCTGGAGGAGTATGGGCGCCCTATGTCGCGTAATCAGCTCATCAGTAAGCTTGAAGTAGAGGAAGAAAGTAAGCAAGAAGCATTAGGGTTTCGTTTGCGTGCGATGTTACGTGATGGCCAGCTGATGCAAGATAGGCGGGGTCGGTATTGTTTATTGCAGCGTATTAATTTACAACGAGGCATGATACAGGGGCATCCAGATGGATTTGGATTTTTTATCCCCGATGAGGAAGGACCAGACATGGTCCTATCGGCTAAAGAAATGCGTGAAGTCATGCACGGGGATGTGGTCCTTGCGTACCAAGCAGGGACTGATCGCAGAGGGCGGCCTGAGGGGAAAATTCATGAGGTCGTTGAGCATGCGAATGCGAGCGTGGTGGGTCGGTTTTTTTCAGAACATGGTGTTGGTTTTGTTGTCCCAGATAGTAAGCGTTTGACGCAGGATATTTCTGTCCCACCTGAATATGTACTGGGTGCAAAACCGGGTCAGATGGTGTTGGTAGAGTTATTGGCCTACCCTAGCAAACGCAGTCAGGCTGTTGGAAAGGTGGTTCATGTGTTAGGGGAGCACATGGCGCCCGGGATGGAAATAGAGGTCTCTATTTTGGCCCATGGATTGCCTGATAAGTGGCCTGATGATGTGACTGCTGCAGTGAGTAAAATTCCTTTACAGGTGAATGAACCGCAATGTCAAGGGAGAACGGATTTACGTCACTTATCCTTTGTTACGATCGATGGTGAGGATGCGAAAGATTTTGATGATGCCGTGTACTGTTATCCTAAAGAGAAGGGAGGATATCAACTGTATGTGGCGATTGCCGATGTGAGTCATTATGTGGCCATTGGCTCATCGCTGGACAAAGAAGCAGCACGTCGTGGTAACTCCGTATATTTTCCAGGCAAAGTGGTTCCGATGCTTCCTGAGGCCCTATCCAATGGGATCTGTTCGCTCAATCCTAAGGTAGATAGGCTGTGTATGGTTGTTGAGATGTCTATTTCAGCAGAGGGCGTCATCCGCCGCTCTAGATTTTATCGAGCAGTCATTCATTCCTCTGCCCGATTGACTTATACACAGGTGAGTCAATGGTTGATTGCAGGGGGCACTGATGCGGGGCATCTGGCGCTCTGGCCTATGATTCAATCATTACATACGTTGTATGGTATTTTGCATGAAACACGTAAGAGTCGTGGTGCGATGGATTTTGATACGACAGAAACCCGTATAGAATTCGACGAACATCGAAAAATTCAACGTATTGTGCCGGTCATTCGTAATGACGCACATCGCTTGATCGAAGAATGTATGTTGGCTGCTAATGTTGCCACGGCACGATATTTAGAACGCGCTAAGATCCCCACGTTATATCGGGTTCACGCCGCTCCTGAAGAAGATAAAATCCTTGCTTTAAGAAAATTTCTTGGTGAACTGGGGTTGACTTTGGCGGGTGGTAAAAAACCATCTCCTAAAGATTTCCAGTGTACCTTAACGTCAATTGGGGATAGACCTGAAAAGCATTTGATTGAAACGGTGATGTTACGCTCTTTAAAACAAGCGCAATATATCGAAGCCAATGAAGGGCATTTTGGTCTTGCCTACTCGGCTTATACACATTTTACGTCGCCTATCAGACGGTATCCCGATTTATTGATTCATCGTGCAGTGGGTCATTTGATAGATCATGAAACGCAGGAAAAATTTACCTATACCGAAGAAGAAATGAGCCGTTTAGGGAAGCATTGCTCTGCAACGGAGAGACGAGCAGATGAAGCGACGCGTGAAGTGGTCGCTTGGCTTAAATGTGAATATATGCAAGATAAATTAGGTCAAATATTCCCTGGGCGTATTTCTGCTGTGACAGGGTTTGGGATCTTTGTTGAGCTTGATGACGTGTACGTGGAGGGTTTGGTACATGTAACGTCTCTTAAGAACGATTACTACACGTTCGATGCGGTGAAGCATCGGCTGGTTGGGGAACGTGGGGGGCAGGTGTATCGGTTGGGCGATACAATGACCGTCTTGGTCGCCCGAGTGGATTTAGATGAACGTAAAATCGATTTTGAGCCGGTCGAGTCATCTGATGAGTGAGCAGTTTGTGGTGGGGATTCATGCAGTGTCGGCGTTATTGAACCAGGGGCTTCGAAAAACCCGTCGGTTGTATGTGAATGAAGAGCGAGAGGACAGTCGTTTGCAAGCGTTGCTCCAACTGGCCAAGCAACACGATATTATGGTAGAACCGTGGTCGATTCAGGCTATGAATGAGCAATTCCCTGAAGGCTCGCATCAGGGCGTTGTGGCGGTGGCTGATCCGTTGCCTGAGTATGGGGAACGAGATCTCGATTTATTATTATCCATGAGCAAACAGCCTGGTTTGATTCTTATTCTTGATGGCGTGACTGATCCACATAATCTAGGGGCCTGTTTACGAAGCGCGGATGCAGCCGGCGTTGATTTTGTCATTATTCCTAAAGATAGAAATGCCAGTGTCACGGCAGTAGTGAGTAAGGTCGCTTGTGGTGCTGCAGAATCGGTACCATTGTTACGCGTCACAAACCTTGCGCGCGTGATAAGGTATTTGAAGGAGCAGGGGATTTGGATTTATGGCGCAGCGGGAGAGGCGGTCGCATCGATATATGATCTCGATACGACACAACCCATTGCTCTGGTGTTGGGCTCAGAAGATAAAGGATTACGGCATTTGACGCGCCAGCATTGTGACGGTCTTTTTGCGCTGCCAATGCGGGGTACTGTTAGTAGCCTGAATGTGTCGGTTGCTGCAGGGGTGTGCTTATATGAGGTGGTACGGCAACGAGGATCACAAGATGAATAGTAACCATTCACCACAATCAGCCACTTCGTGGAAGGGTTCTCGTGAGGCTCTTTGACAAAATCATCCAGCAAATTAAGGTACAAGTTCATTTTACCAGCATATTCAGCTTTAAATTTCGTCGTCTTGAGCTCCAGCGCGACCAGGGATTGTAATTTTCGGTGGTAAAATAGAAGATCGATAAAATATTCGGAGTCTGGTGTAACAATACGGTATTGGTTGCCGATAAAACTAAAGCCGTATCCAAGCTCCAAAATTACGTCTTTGATCTTGGAAACCATGCGACGTTCTATCTCTGCTTCAACAACGGGTTCAGTAATCCCCAAAAGCCCAAGCATGTACACATCTTTCATGGTTTTATCGGCTTGATTTGCTAAATGCGCTGGCAATGCCGTATGAAAATTATGCTGTTTATTTGCCAAGACTTGTCTCTCATAATTTTTTGAATTAATCTGCATGCTTAATACATCACGAGTCCATGCGCATTCAAGGGTCGCTTTCAAATAATAGAGTTTAGCAGCATCATCCTTTACCTTACTCAGGATCAGTAAGTTTTGTCCCCATGGTATTTCTCCAACAAGCTGTTGGAGATTTGGTTTATGGTGATACTCCAAATAAAACTGACGCATGTACCAAAGATTCTGTGGAGAAAATCCTGTTTTATGACTAAATTCCGCTTTTAAATCTTGAGATAGACGCTCAACGACCGATTTACCCCAACCATATTTTTCTTGGCTCGTAACAATATGCTCACCAATCCACCAATAGAGGGCTATTAATTCTCGATTGACAGCGGTTGCTGCTCGAACACGTGTTCCATAAATTTGGCTTTTGGCTTTCTCAAGAAACTCTTTATACGCCGGTAACTCATTGCTTGTTATTTCCCCTTGACGCATTATACAGTGACTCCTATGGAACGAATTGCACTTATAAACTCAGTTTTTCTAGGAGAGTTTGACTTGCCATATAAAAAATCTTTGACCTCTTTTGGCGATGCATGAAGAAACTCACAAACAGCAGGAAGTTGATATCCAATCCGGGCAAGTTGGGCCTCGAGAGAATTAAGATCGGGCGCTAGCGCTTTATTAATGACCTCTTCTGTAATCGGTTTTGTTCCTGTGGTATAGGCTATTTCCATCGTAGTTGTTAAATATTTATGGATTTGCAGCGGTGTGATTAATGCTTGTGCCAGTCGCAAAGAAGCCTCTGGAGTAATAACTTCAGCTACCTTAGCTTTATCCTGCAAACATTGTTTCAACACCATGTAATTCAAGTATTTCAATGCATTTAGGTGTTGAAAGATGACGATTATTTTTATTACTCGTACGTATTTTAAGTGCCGCAATAAGGCGACAATACATGAGCATATCGTCAGAGGAAATTGCTCTGGGTTGATTGAAGTCCTTTCGCTTATGCACACTAAAATCAATACACTGGCGTAGCTGACGGTAGACCGTGCTTAAAGTCACCCCAAAGCTCTGAGCGAACTCTTCAACCAATTTCGTCCGTTCAGGATCTCTTGGTGGATGTCCTTCTAATTGATTATGTAAAATAATCAATTGCTCAACTGATATCCGTTTTGTCATTTTAGGTTTTTTCTCTTGTTGATTGATGAAGTAGCTTGCTACCCGCCTCTTTTAGAGAACCATCCCCATTAACATAGGTATATAATGTTGTTGTCGTGACGTTCAAACGTTTCGCAACTTCATGTGCAACTGAATTACGATCACTCATTGCTGCCATCGCCATCTTAATAGTGTGCTCATCCATTTTTCTGGGACGACCACCATTACGCCCTCTTGCCCTTGCCGCCGCAAGTCCTGCCTGCGTTCGTTCACGAATAAGCTCCCGCTCGAACTCAGCCAAGGCTGCAAAAATACCAAATATCAGACGACCATTAGCAGTGGTCGTGTCAATTTCAGCGCCAGACAATACCTTGACCCCGATTTTTTTATGGTTCATGTCATCAATCAGATTAACTAGATGTTTCATATCACGACCAAGTCTATCTAATTTCCATACTACAAGAGTATTACCTGGTTGAAGTGCTTTGAGGCAAGCGCTTAATCCAGGTCTGTCGTCTTTTCGACCAGAGGCAAGATCTTGATAAATATATTTTGGATCAACACCAGCCTGCAATAGTGCATCATTCTGCAAATCAATCAGTTGGCTGCCATCTGATTTTGAAACACGTACATACCCGATTAACATAAGCTCATGCCTTAACAAAGAAACTTCAAAATTAGTCTATCAGTTTATATTGATTTCTTCTACGGGTTATTTTGTGGATTTCAAAGCATTTTTTTCGAAAAACGAAGGCACTCAGAAAACGAGCGTTTTTCTGGTGATCGGAAGACAGTCAACTGATTAAATTGTCACTTTTCTAAGTCAATGTCAGCAGATTGTCACAGTCCATGTCAGCGACATATTTAGATGCAGACATCGACTTAGAAAAGTCACACTGATTAAATTTTGGAGTAGGAGATGCGTTTCGTTTTTCCATGCTTATTTTCATAAGTTATCACTAGCTTACCATTTTTAATTTCAGTTTTTTCAGAAAAATAGTCTTTTGGTGGATGAATGGTTGGATATTTTGGCAATGGAAGCACTTGAATATTATCTTCATTATCATAACATACATAAATCCCTTTTTTAGTATCAATTAATAACGGTCGATTATTATAGTAATCAGGTGGTTCACGCGGATCTAAACTGGTAATTCTGTAGTCATGTGTGGGGCATGAAATAACAGTTGCAGGAGCTATGAAGATAATGGATTGGGCACAGCCAGTCCCACAAGATCCTGTGATGTGAACAACTGCGTCACTCAGCCACTCTTGAGCAATATTAGGCCAATTGCTAATGATAGAGTAGGTTTGTTTTGTTACAAAATTGATATACACAGCTGATCCATGGTCAGGATTAATGATTGCTGTTTTCTGAGACGGACTATATGTTATGCCACGATGATCCTTGTTACTAATTAATTTTTGTATGCTTATAAAGTCTGTTTTATCGATGGCGAAACATTTACTTGGTAAGAAGTACAAAATGAAATTTAGGAACATCAGGTAAATCAAAATATTTTTCTTGCCATTTTTTCTTTGGTTCTCCGCTGAAATAATTGCAGACTCCTGGTATTGGGTTGGTATTTTTATCAGCATCTCGCACTTCCTTCATTATTTTTTTACAAGCTTCCCAAGCAGATCTGTCTGCCTCACTACCATCTTTCCCTGGGTATTTCAAAACTATAAAATTTGGATCTTTGGGATTCCAACAAGAAAACTGAGTTTTTCGGGTTACAATTTTTTGGTAAGATTCTCCCCATCGATTGCTTATTAATCTATTCCGAATCACCCACGCTATAGCAGATTTACTGCGGTCATTTTCTCCTCGAACTTCTCCATAAATAGTTAAAGCAAAATATAGGTGATCGAGTGGTAAATTTTCTTCATCCGCAATTTTATGAAAGATGCTATGGTAGCGACAACAATATCCCTTTACATGCTGAATATAGACTTTACCATGTTTATTAATCCGCCTTCTGTCGTGAGAACTAATCCAATATTTACCTTCAGGACAGGATGGGTTGGTCAAATTATTAGGAACTATTGAATCATGCATATTTTCTACCTCATGTAAATGCAGATTTTTGCGGAATGATATCAAAACAACCAATTAAGTAAACCTAAATTCTTTCAACTTAAGATAATCGCAAATAAAGTGGGCTCATTCGCAATTAATCTGGGCCTGCTTTTTGTTAGTGGCAGTTAATGTGGGCCAAAGCTGAATTTCATTCGCATTTAATTTGGGTCAGATTTGTGCTCTGATTGCGAGCCGAGGTGTTTATGAAAGCGGGCCGTTACAGGTAGGCAAATGGGTGACTTGCAGGTGAAACTCCAATATTAGAGGTTATCGGTTTTTCTTTTTTAGCCTGGAAGGAAATGAACCACCGCATATCCATATTGAACATGGGGATAAGGTTGGTAAATTTTGGTTAAACCCGATCTAATACTACAGTATTTTGAGACGTCGTATTATAAATGAAGAGTGCTCTCATGCCAGGAATTAACTGGTAGAACCTAGGATCAACGGATTATGAGTCGCCAGGCTTACACAAATTGCTGAATGGATTTAACTAATCGTTCAACCAACAGGTCAATCTCGTCCTCGCTGATAATTAAGGGTGGTAAGATCCGGATGACGGATTCAGCAGTGATATTGATAAGCAGGCCGTGTGTTAGTCCTATTGCCTTGAGATCATGGGCTGGTCGGTCGAGTTCAACTCCCAGCATATAGCCGTTACCGCGGATGCCTCTTATATGAGGATGTTCGTCTAAGGCAGATAGTAATTTTTCTTTGAGGATCACGCCACGACGAAGGACTTGCTCACAGAGTTTGTCTCGTTTGATCACGCTTAAGACGGTTAGTGCGGTCGCCATCGCCAAGGGATTTCCGCCAAAGGTTGAGCCGTGGTTTCCTGGTTTGAAGAGATCGGCGGCTTTCTCTCCAATAATACAAGCCCCAATTGGGACGCCATTTCCAAGGCCCTTGGCTGTAGTGAGAATATCGGGTTGAATGTCGAGATCCATATAAGCGTAAAGGTGTCCAGTTCGGCCATTTCCAGTTTGAATTTCATCGAGGATGAGTAGCCAATCTTGCTCTTTGCAGAGTGTGGCGAGTGCGCGCAAGTAGGTAGGAGACGCGATCCGCACCCCTCCTTCCCCTTGGATGGGTTCTAGCATGACAGCAACCACGTCATCGCGATGTCCAGCTATCGTGTGGAGTGCTTCTATGTCATCAAAGGGCGCACGAATAAACCCAGGAACCAGAGGTTCAAATCCTGCTTGTACTTTGCGACTGCCAGAAGCCGTGAGGGTTGCCATTGTTCGACCATGGAAAGCACCGTCCATGACGATGATGGACGGTGCATCAATTTTTTTCTTATGTCCATATAAGCGAGACAACTTGATGGCCGCTTCATTGGCTTCAGAGCCAGAGTTTCCAAAAAACACCTGTTTCATGTTGGTTAGACGGGTTAATGTTTCGGCAAGCAGTTGTTGGTCTTGAATTTGAAAGGCATTTGAGCAATGCAGCAGTTTTGCTGCTTGTTGCTGAATGGTTGCCGTAACGTCTGGGTGTGCATGCCCAAGACCACAAACGGCGATCCCACTGAAGCTGTCGAGGTATGGGATCCCTTGTTCATCATATAGCCAACAGCCTTTACCGTGTGTAAAGGAGATGGGCAAAGGGTTGTAGGTGGTGATGAGGGCCATGATAGTCTCGTTAGAGTGAGTTGCTGGAAACAAAATCCCAGTGGACTAAAGCCCAAAAGGCATTGAGGTACGTTGGACGCGCATTACGATAATCAATATAGTACGCATGCTCCCATACATCACAGGTCAACAGAGCTGTTAGTCCATCCGTCATCGGGGTGCCTGCGTTGGAGGTCGTGATAATTTTTAGTTGACCTTGCTTATCTTGCACTAACCAGGCCCATCCAGAGCCAAACGTTGCAATGGCAGCTTGAGTAAATTGATCTTTAAAAGCAGAAAACGAACCAAATGTTTGATCGATTTGCGCTGCCAAGGTTCCGCTAGGCTCACCACCGCCATTGGGACTTAAACAATGCCAGTAAAACGTATGGTTCCACACTTGTGCTGCATTATTAAAAATAGGGCCTTTGGCCTCCTGAATGATTTCTTCAAGCGAGCGTGTAGCGAAAGGGGTATCTGTGATCAGTTTATTCAAATTGGTGACGTATGCTTGATGGTGTTTGCCATAGTGGTATTCCAGGGTTTCTTGAGACAGATGAGGCTGAAGTGCGTCTAGGGTATAAGGCAAAGGGGGCAGCGTGAAGGTCATCATGAGATCCTTAAACAAGAAAGGGCTCAGTGTAGCATCAAAAAAATCACTTGTCAGGTTGCGGATTGATCGCATTTTCGCCATAATGGAGGTTTAGTGTAAGCAAAGAGGTGTGTGTGGATACTATAGATAAAATCAAGAAACAAATTTCAGAGAACCCTATTTTATTGTACATGAAGGGGACGCCTAAAATGCCACAATGTGGGTTTTCAGCGCGTGCGGTTCAATGTATCGATGCCTGTGGGGTGGGGTTTGCGTCAGTGGATATTTTAGCAAATCCAGATATTCGTCAAACGTTGCCACAATATGCTGATTGGCCTACGTTCCCACAATTGTATGTGAAGGGTGAACTAATTGGTGGCTCAGACATCATTGCTGAAATGTATGAGCAAGGGGAGCTAGAGCAGTTACTGAAAGAGGCAACCGCTGCTGCATGATTTTTTATATTATTTGGAGAGAGTAATGAGTGTATTAGTTGGGCGTAAGGCTCCTGATTTCACAGGACCTGCAGTATTGGGCTCTGGAGAAATTGTTGATAAATTTAATTTATATGATAATTTGAAAAATAAGTATGGTTTGGTTTTCTTTTACCCATTGGACTTTACCTTTGTTTGTCCCTCTGAATTGATTGCACTTGATCATCGGTTGCAAGAATTCAGTCAACGTGGCGTGGAAGTGATTACGGTATCGATCGACTCTCATTTTGCGCACAATGCGTATCGGAATACTCCCATCAAGGATGGCGGTATTGGTCCTGTTAAATATACGATGGTGGCCGATATGACTCATGCGATTTGTCAGGCTTACGGCGTGGAGCATCCAGCAGCAGGGGTGGCGTTCCGTGGGGCGTTTATCATTGATAAAAATGGCGTGGTTCGCTCACAGATAGTCAACGATCTGCCGATTGGGCGTAATGTGGATGAACTATTACGTATCATTGATGCAGTGCAATTTGTTGAAGAACACGGAGAAGTATGTCCTGCCGGTTGGAAAAAAGGAGAGGCAGGGATGCAAGCGTCCCCTAAAGGGGTTGCTTCGTATCTTGCGGAGCATGCAGGATCTTTATAATTGGGCTTCTCGCCAGGTATTGATCATTTTACAAAATAATTCCGCTGTTTTGAGTGCATCGTAGACAGCGGAATGTGCCTCATTGATATCAAAGGGGATCCCTGCGGCTTTCATCGCTTTAGCAAGAACTGTTTGCCCATATAAAAGACCCGCAAGCGTTGCGGTATCAAAGCAGGTGAAAGCATGGAACGGGGATTTGACTCCTGTGCGCTTCACCGCCTCCTTTAAAAAGAGCAAGTCAAACCAGGCGTTGTGTCCGA
This sequence comes from Legionella genomosp. 1, assembly GCA_945867185.1. Taxonomy (GTDB): domain Bacteria; phylum Pseudomonadota; class Gammaproteobacteria; order Legionellales; family Legionellaceae; genus CAMBHM01. The sequence continues at coordinate 2,308 of CAMBHM010000005.1, read as the reverse complement.
CCAATACGGCCCGTTGGCACTGTGTTTGTTTTAAAGTTTGGTGAATAGGTTCAAACAATCGTTGTAAGGCCAATTTTTCATCCACGGCAAATCGTAAAGGTTGATAAGGGTCAATCCCGTTGAATGCTAGGGATTTTGGATCCATCTCAGCTTCTTTAAAGGGGAGAACGTGCTCAAAGTAATGTGTGTCAGGTGAGAAAACGCCGTGTTCATCCATGGTAAGCAATACAGCACACAGTTCCAAAAGCGCGTGTCTGTGGGGGACAACGCCGGCTGTTTCTACATCGATTACCACGGGTAAAAAGCCGCGAAATCGAGACTTTATAGTTTTAGAGATCGTTACATTAGACGGACTCATTAACACTCCAAGGAATAGAGGTGCCGGCAGCAATTGGGACAACGTATGCCTTGCCAAACGGGAGATGATTCGGAATAACTTGTGGTTGTTTGGTGAGTTCAATGCGCTCTAAAGAACGAGGCAGTTGGTAGAATTGCGCCCCAAATTGGCTTAAAAACGGATCGAGTTTGTTCAATGCGCTTAAGGATTCAAAGCATTGTGCATAAAGGGCAACGGCAAAGGGCGCTGAATAGATGCCTGCGCATCCACAAGCGCTTTCTTTATCAGTCACTGCATGTGGGGCGCTGTCGGTTCCTGCAAAAAATTTTGGATTGCCGCTGATAGCTGCCGCTTGAAGAGCACGTTGATCGCGGGCTTGCTTGAGTAAAGGCAAGCAGTAAAAGTGCGGGTTCAGTCCCCCTAAAAACAGGTGATTTCGATTATATAATAGATGATGGGGGGTAATGGTTGCTGTTACAGTTTTAGGCGCCTTTGTGACAAAATCGACAGCGACTTGTGTTGAAATATGCTCAAGAACAATCCGTAAGGTAGGGAAGTTCCGAACCAGAGGTGTTAACGTGTCTTGAATAAAATGAGATTCCCGGAAAAACACATCGCCATCGGTTGCTTCTCCGTGCAATTGTAGGACCAAATCTTGATCTTGCATGATCTCTAGAAGTGGGTAGAGCTTTCGAAGAGAAAGGGTGCCTTCTTCGGAATGAGTGGTTGCGCCTGCCGGGTAAAATTTAGCGCCGAGCAGGTAAGGGTGGGCGTTTAGTTGATAGAGTGACTGCGGGGACACGGCTTCATTTAAATAGAGTGTCATGTAAGGAGTGAAGGTGTTGAGTGGACAAGCCATTATAATTCGTTGGCGATAGGCTTCAAGAGCAGGTATTGTGGTTAATGCGGGCTTTAAGTTGGGCATAACAAGAGCACGAGCAAAGTGGGTCGCTGTGGCAGGTACGGTGTGCTGTAATAGGGCTTCATCTCGGAAGTGAACATGCCAATCGTCTGGGCGAGTAATGGATAACGTGCGCATGGCGTAGGGTTCCTTAAGAAGACAGAATCGCTGCGGTATGCTATCACAATTGTCGAGTGAGCGCGAAAAGACATTTTTTATAATAATAAAATTGACAACACAGAGACAATCAGGTAATTTTTCTTAGGTTAAATGTACTATTTAGTCTCTGTTAGGGATAAAAAAAGTATGATTTCGGGGGGCAGCTCGATATTTTTAGACAGGTTAACGAGGATTAACGCGTTGATTTGGATAAATAATAACGAATTTGCAACAATGCTGTTGACAATGAGAAAATGAGACTGGATAATCGTCCCATGTACGTTTTCGTATTAGAGCGATGATGGCGTACTGAAGTCAATACAACGTTGTAGCTTGACGAAAAAACGGAAATTTAATAATAAAAAGTGGAGAAAAGTATGTTAAATCTTAAAAAAACAACAGTAGCTGTTCTTGCTTTTGGTAGCAGTGCTGTATTCGCTGGTACTATGGGCCCTGTTTGTACTCCTGGAAACGTAACTGTTCCTTGCGAACGTACTGCTTGGGACTTCGGTGTTCAAGCTTTGTATCTGCAACCCAGCTATTCAGGTATCGGATATCAAGGTGCTACAACTGTGAATGGCGTTCAAAATTATGATGACAGCCATTACAAATGGGGTTGGGGATTCAAATTGGAAGGTTCTTACCACTTCAGCACTGGTAACGATTTGAACCTGAACTGGTATCATTTGAGCAAATCTGTAAATCGTACTGTGAGCGGCACATACAGCACATTGCTTAACCTACCATTCACATTGTCTGGTGCTGCAAGCGTTAAACCACAATGGGATGCGGTGAACTTAGAGTTCGGTCAACACGCTGATTTCGGCGAGTGGAAGAACATCCGTTTCCATGGTGGTGTTCAGTACGCAGACATCCGTACTAACCATGCAATTGCCGGTGTTGTAAATAAC
>CAMBHM010000004.1 GCA_945867185.1 Legionella genomosp. 1 | reverse complement strand
GCATGGTAAATTTCTTCTCGATGGACGGAAATAGATCGGGGTGCTTCGATACCGAACTTTACATTGCCATGCTCTTGTGTTTTAAAAGCGACCACCTGAACGATGGTGTTGTTAAAAGAAATGATAAGGGGCTCCTCAAAGGGAATGGTGATGATTTGCATGAAGAAACCTTGTTATTTTTTAGTATGTTATAGCGTATTGTTGCATTGAATGCAATCCTTTCGAAGGACTATTCATTTTAATAGGACAGTCTTGCTTGTTGATGAAGATGGTCTTTGCGTAAGAATCATGGGGTGATATACTTTGATGTTTGTGACGGCTCGCTAAGGAATCTATTTATAATGAATCACAAAAGACCGGTTAATTTGGATTTAGGGAGTTTGTCGTATCCACCGATGGCAATTGTTTCCATCTTACATAGGTTGTCAGGCCTTGCTCTGTTTTTACTGTTGCCCTTAATGTTGTATTTTTTAAGTCTATCGTTGCACTCAGCGGCGTCCTTTGAACAGTTGAGAATGGTATTGACACAGCTGGTCTTTAAAGGGGCGTTATGGCTATTTGGGGCTTCTTTTTTATTTCATGTGATAGCAGGACTTCGTCACTTGTGTCTTGACTTTGGGTTGGGGGAGTCGCTTGTGGCAGGTCGACGTAGCGCTTACTGGGTCTTGGGGTTGGCGATGGGCTTGGTGCTTTTGTTAGGAGCATGGTTATGGTGACCAATATAACGAGCTTGACAGGTAATGGATTAAAAGATTGGTTAATCCAACGGGTGAGTGCGGTGTATTTTGCCGTGTATTGTTTTGTTTTAATTGGATTTTTAGTTAGACATCCCCAATTACGCTATAGCGAATGGCAGGCTTTGTTTCATGGGAGAGTGTTTCAAATAGCGAGTTTGATAGCGCTTCTCATGTTGACCTTGCATGCGTGGGTTGGTATTTGGACAGTGACGACGGATTACTTAAACCATACGGTGGTTCGGGTATCCATTCAGTTGCTCGTGGCACTCTTGCTGCTGTCGCAATTGTTTTGGGGCATCATGATGATTTGGGGAGTCCAATAATGGCCTATTTGCGACAGGAATTTGATGCGGTTATTATTGGTGCAGGCGGAGCTGGGATGCGTGCATCGTTACAGTTAGCCAATTCTGGTTTGAAGGTGGCGTTGTTATCGAAAGTGTTTCCAACCCGTTCACATACCGTCTCCGCACAAGGTGGTATCACAACCGCGCTTGGCAATGCGGATGAAGATGATTGGCGTTGGCATATGTATGACACAGTAAAAGGGGCTGACTATTTGGGTGATCAGGACTGTATTGAGTATTTGTGTCAAACGGGTCCGGAAGTGGTGTATGAGTTGGAACATATGGGGTTGCCATTTTCTCGGATGGACAACGGTAAAATTTATCAGCGTCAGTTTGGTGGACAATCCAAGCATTTTGGGGGAGAGCAAGCAGCCCGTACTTGTGCCGCTGCGGACCGCACAGGGCATGCGTTATTACATACTTTATACCAGCAGAATTTAAAAGCAAAAACCCATATATTCAGTGAATGGTTAGCGCTTGATTTTGTTAAAGATGCTCATGATAGGATAGCTGGCGTCACGGCCATTTGTATTGAAACAGGCCAGGTGGTTTTTTTTCAAGCACGCGTTTGCATGTTGGCTACTGGAGGTGCTGGTCGGATTTATCAATCAACCACGAATGCTTATATCAATACGGGAGATGGATTTGGCATGGCGTTACGTGCGGGCCTTCCTTTGCAGGATATGGAAATGTGGCAATTCCATCCGACAGGGATTGCAGGGGCAGGTACTTTAGTCACTGAGGGGTGTCGTGGCGAAGGGGGTTATTTGATTAACAAAGACGGGGAACGGTTTATGGAACGGTATGCCCCGCATGTGAAGGATTTGGCTTCTCGTGATGTGGTGGCGCGATCCATCGCGCTAGAACTTCGAGCGGGGAAAGGCTTCGATCCCACAGGCATTGATCATGTGAAATTGAAGTTGGATCATTTGGGTGCTGATTTGATCAAATCGCGGTTGCCTGGAATCCGTGAGTTGTCGATGAAGTTTGCATCAGTCGATCCTATTCTTGAGGCCATTCCTGTGGTTCCGACCTGCCATTATAGTATGGGTGGTATTCCTACGAATAGGCATAGTCAAGTGGTGACAAAGCAACATGGGGTGGATCATCTGGTCGAAGGGTTATACGCGATGGGGGAATGTGCTTGTGTATCTGTCCATGGTGCCAATCGATTGGGCGGTAACTCTTTACTTGATCTGGTTGTATTTGGGCGTTCGGCAGGGCTGCATGTGGAGACTTTATGGCAATCTAATCAATTGCCGGATATGCCTTATGTGTCTGAGGATGATATTGCGGTATCCTTGGCGCGCTATGAGCGTTGGGAGCACTCGAAAGAGGGAGAGTCCTTATCAAGTATTCGCGATGATATGCAGCGTGTGATGCAAGAGGATTTTGGCGTTTTTCGTACTGGAGAGGTCATGGCCAGAGGACTGCACCGATTACAGGAATTACGAGACAGGTTGGCCCATGCGTATCTTCCTGATAAGAGTAGCGTATTTAATACAGAGCGGGTGAGTGCTTTGGAACTCGATAATTTGATGGCGACCGCTTATGCAACGGCAGTTTCTGCGATCGCGCGCACGGAGAGTCGGGGTGCACACAGCCGTGAGGATTATCCTTTACGAGACGATAAACATTGGATAAAACATACGTTGTATTTTCAACAGGATGATTCTATTGATTATCGCCCAGTCAATGCGACACCTAAGCAGGTTGAGCCGTTTAAACCCCAAGAACGTGTTTATTAGAATTCCAAGGAGAGCGTCCCATGGCTGAGGTCACAACGATCACTGTATCGATTTATCGCTATAATCCTGAAGTGGATAAAGATCCTTATATGAAAGAGTATGTGATAGGGATTCCGCATCAGAGCGATCCGATGATATTGACCTTGCTTGAACGTTTAAAATCAGAGCAAGATCCTACTTTGTCCTTTCGACGATCCTGTCGAGAGGGGGTGTGTGGGTCAGATGGCATGAATATGAATGGTACGAATGGGTTGGCTTGTGTGACACATTTGTCTCAGTTTAAAAATGACAAAGTCGTGATCCGACCCTTGCCTGGGTTTCCTGTTGTCCGTGATTTGGTGGTGGATTTATCTCAGTTTTATCATCAATACGAGCGTATAGAGCCTTATTTGCAGAATGATACGGAAGCACCCGTAAGAGAGCGACTACAATCTCCGGAAGAGCGTGCTCAATTAGACGGTTTGTATGAGTGTATTTTATGCGCCTGTTGTACCAGTTCGTGTCCTTCGTTTTGGTGGAATCCTGAGAAATTCGTGGGGCCGGCCGGTTTACTGCAAGCGCAGCGATTTTTAGCAGATAGTCGTGATACAGCAACGGCGCATCGTTTAGAAGCATTGCAAGATCCATTCAGTGTGTTTCGTTGTCGCAGTATTATGAATTGTGCCAATGTGTGTCCGAAGGGTTTGAATCCAACGGCAGCCATTGGTGAGATTAGAAAACAAATGTTGACCCAAGCTACATGAGGGAATATCAATGAGTGGTAGTGATTTTCAAAATGAGAGAGCAACTTCCTATTTATCGGGTGGGAGTATGGCCTATGTGAATGGGCTGTATGAGGATTATTTAGCGGATCCTAGCGCTGTGCCAGAAGACTGGCAAGCGGCGTTTCGTGCTTTGCCAACCGTGAATGGAGAAGCTGTTGATGTCTCTCATCAAGAGGCAATTGATTATTTTTTGAGTCATATTGATAAAAAATCAGGATCAGTTGTTGCTGAGAATTCGAAGCAAGCTGATGTGGCGAATTTGATCAATGCGTATCGTACGTGGGGACATCATGCGGCCCATTTAGATCCCCTGAACATGCTTATTCGTTCTCCTGTTCTTGCTTTGGAGTTGGCTTATCATCATCTTTCCGATGCAGATTTGAATCAGTCATTTTTTGCAGGCAATACCTTTTCGAATGAGACGATGCCGCTTCGCGATATTATTCAAGCATTACGCGACACGTATTGTGGCAGTATTGGTATTGAGTACATGCACATCGCTCAACAGGAGGAAGTACAATGGTTGCAAGAGACATTGGAATCGGTCAGGGGAAAACCTGTCTTTGATGCAATGACTAAACGTGACATTCTCAAAGAACTGGTTGAAGCAGATGGACTGGAGCGTTATTTAGGAACTCGTTATGTGGGACAAAAGCGTTTTTCATTAGAAGGGGGCGATGCGCTCATTCCTCTTATGAAAGAATTGGTACGGTTGGGTGGTGCACGACAAGTCAAAGATATTGTGATTGGTATGGCGCATCGTGGTCGCTTGAATGTGTTGATCAATGTATTGGGAAAAGATCCCAACGAATTGTTCCAAGAATTTGAAGGCAAGATTAACCATGATAGAACGGGGGATGTGAAATATCACTTGGGCTTTTCATCTGATGTTGAAACCTCATCGGGCGCTATTGTTCATGTAGCACTTGCATTTAATCCGTCGCATTTGGAAATCATTGGACCTGTGGTGCAAGGATCAGCCCGCTCCCGGCTACGACGACGTCATGATTTGTTGAAAAAAGATACGGTCCTACCTGTTGTGATTCACGGAGATGCTGCTTTCTCGGGTCAAGGTGTCGTCATGGAAACCCTTAATTTTTCTCAAGCCAGAGGATACTGCACCGGTGGTACGGTGCATGTGGTCATCAACAATCAAATTGGGTTTACAACCAGTAATCCTTTGGATGCACGGTCCACCTTATATTGCACCGATGTTGCGAAGATGGTGCAAGCGCCGATACTGCATGTGAATGGGGATGATCCAGAAGCCGTTGTGTTTGTGACTCAAATTGCATTTGAATTTCGGATGAAATTCAAACGGGATGTGGTGATTGACTTGGTCTGTTACAGACGGCATGGACACAATGAAGCCGATGAGCCCTCTGTGACGCAGCCGGTTATGTATCAAAAAATTAAAACAATGCATACATTAAGAGAGTTGTATGCAGAGGAGCTGATTGCAGCTAAAGTGACGACAGCAGAAGAGGTTGCGTTGTTGTTTGACAATTATCGAGATACCCTGGACCAGGGAAAGGCTGTTGTGAAAACGGTTCAAGGCGATTATCCAGGGAAGATTGCGATGGACTGGACGCCCTATTTGCACGCGAGTTGGACAGATAAAGTGGATACGAGTGTACCAGATGCTACGTTACAGGCGCTGTCTATCCAATTACAGACGTTGCCAGAGGGTTTTCAGGTGCATCCCGTCGTGAAACGCTTGCTTGCTGAGCGCGAAAAAATGGCCTCAGGTGAGATTCCAATGAATTGGGGCCATGCAGAAACGATGGCCTACGCCACGCTTTTACAGGAAGGGCATGGTGTACGGTTATCAGGGCAAGATTGTGGTCGTGGCACATTCGCGCATCGACATGCGGTATTACATGAGGCAGAAACAGGGGAGGTGTTCGTCCCATTGGAGCACACGGCAACCGATCCTACGCGACCATTTTGGGTGATTGATTCCGTTCTATCTGAGGAAGCAGTGCTTGCGTTTGAATATGGGTTTGCGGCCTCAGAACCCACTTGTTTGGTGTTGTGGGAGGCGCAGTTTGGTGATTTTGCCAATGGCGCACAAGTGGTGATTGATCAATTCATCAGTTCTGGGGAGCAGAAATGGGGTCGTCTGTGTGGGTTGGTGATGTTGTTACCGCACGGATATGAGGGACAAGGTCCTGAGCATTCTTCAGCGCGGCTTGAGCGCTATATGCAATTGTGTGCGGAACAAAACATGCAAGTGTGTACACCGACAACCCCGGCACAGATGTTTCATTTATTGCGACGACAGGTGCTTCGCCCGTTTAGAAAACCGTTGATAGTGATGACGCCTAAGAGCTTGTTGCGTCATAAACTGGCGGTTTCGTCGAATGCAGAGTTAACCCAGGGTGGTTTTAACACCGTTATTCCTGAGGTGGATGCCTTGGATCCCGCACAGGTGACCAGACTCGTGCTCTGTTGTGGGAAGGTGTACTATGATTTGTTACAAAAACGCCGCGATGATCAATTAAAACAGGTGGCTATTGTACGCATAGAGCAACTGTATCCTTTTCCAAAAAAAGCACTGTCACGAGAAATCGCCAAGTATCCGCAAGTGAAACAAGTGATTTGGTGTCAAGAAGAACCTCAGAATCAAGGGGTATGGTTTTCATCGCAACATAATATGATCGATTGTTTGTCATCACAGCAGACGTTACAGTACGCGGGCAGAGGGTTTGCTGCAGCACCCGCAGTGGGTAGTGCAACGCTGCATGCACAGCAACAAGCTGCATTGGTGGAACAAGCGTTATTCCGTTAAAAATATAAAGAAAAAAGGACCATCATGTCAATTGAAGTCAAAGTACCAGTTTTACCTGAATCGGTAGCAGACGCCACGATTGCCACCTGGCACAAAAAGGTAGGAGATCGTGTCGTTCGTGATGAGAATATCGTGGACTTAGAAACGGATAAGGTTGTACTCGAAGTGCCTTCTCCTGTTGACGGTGTGCTGACAGCCATCATGTGCCCTGCAGGAGAAGTGGTGAAATCGGGCCAGTTATTGGCAAGTATTGAGGCAGGAGAGACTGCTCCAGCTCCAGCAATAGCCGATAAAGAACCGGTGAGTGCTTTGGATGATAAATCTACGAGTCCTGTGGTGAGGCGATTATTGGTTGAACATGATTTACAACCCAGTCAAATTCAAGGATCAGGTAAAGACGGTCGAATTACCAAAGAAGATGTGGTGGCCTTTATAGAAAAAAGTCGACAATCGGACAAAGCACCGACTGCTCCAGTGAAGCAGTTAGAAACCGGATCGTTGGGGCCAAGAGAAGAGCGACGGGTTCCGATGTCACGTTTACGTGCAAAGGTGGCTGAACGGTTGTTAGAAGCGCAGCATAATGCAGCGATGCTCACTACTTTTAATGAAGTGAATTTAAAAGCAGTGATGGACTTGCGAGCGGCTTATAAGGATCAGTTTGAGAAAAAACATGGAGTTAAATTGGGATTCATGTCATTTTTTACCAAAGCCGTAGTGGAATCGCTCAAGCGATTTCCAGCAGTGAATGCCTCTGTGGATGGACAGGATATCATTTATCACGGGTATTACGATGTTGGGATTGCGGTTTCCACAGAACGCGGGTTAGTGGTTCCTGTCGTTCGAGACGCTGATCAGTTGTCTATGGCTGAGATAGAGCGAGCGATAAGCGATTCCGCCTCCCGTGCGCGTCAAGGTCGGTTGTCTATCGAAGAGATGCAAGGAGGAACCTTTACCATCACGAATGGGGGTGTTTTTGGTTCTTTGTTGGCAACGCCTATTATCAATCCCCCACAGACCGGTATTTTAGGAATGCATAAAATCGAAGATAGACCGGTGGTTGTGAAAGGTGAGATTGTGATTCGACCGATGATGTATCTCGCATTATCGTATGACCATCGGCTCATCGACGGAAAAGATTCTGTTCAATTTTTAGTTAGTGTGAAGGACTTGTTAGAAGATCCTTCACGTTTGTTGCTCCATGTTTAAAGGGTAGATCGCATGAATTTACATGAATACCAAGCGAAACAATTGTTTTTGAGTTATGGATTGCCGGTTCCAAAAGGAGAAGTGGCTTACAACGTGGATGATGCGTTGCAAGTGGTGACCCAATTATCAACGCAACGCTGGGTTGTTAAAGCACAGGTCCATGCTGGAGGGAGAGGAAAAGCGGGTGGGGTGAAATTGGTTTCGTCAAAAGAGGCGTTGGCGGAATATGTTCAATCATTACTAGGTACGCGCTTGGTGACTTATCAAACAGACGCATTGGGTCAGCCCGTGCATGCTGTGTTGGTGGAGGAAACGAGTGATATCGCTCGAGAGCTCTATTTAAGTGCAGTGGTGGATAGAGCCAGTCGTCGAGTGGTTATTATGGCCTCGACAGAAGGGGGGGTGGATATTGAAAAAGTAGCGGAAGAAACCCCTGAGAAGCTATTTCAAGTGACTATTGATCCCTTGGTTGGCGTGATGCCTTTCCAATGTCGTGATCTTGGCTTTAAACTGGCGCTTACTGAGTTGCAAATGAGGCAATTTACGCCGCTTTTGATGGCGTTGGGTAAGATGTTCATGGCCTGTGATCTGAGTCTTTTAGAAATCAATCCATTGGTCGTTACACAGTCAGGTGATTTGATTTGTCTGGATGGTAAAGTGACGGTGGATGACAACGCGCTGTATCGGCATCCACTATTGAAAGTATTGCGTGATCCTACTCAAGAAGATGAGCGAGTGAATCGGGCCCAAGAATGGGAGTTGAACTATATTCCGTTGGAGGGTGATATTGGTTGTATGGTCAATGGGGCAGGCCTTGCGATGGCCACAATGGATGTCATCAAACTGCATGGTGGGGAGCCTGCTAACTTTTTAGATGTGGGTGGTGGCGCTACCAAAGAACGGGTGTCGGAAGCATTCAAAATTATTTTGTCCGATCCTGGTGTGAAGGGCATTTTGGTGAATATCTTTGGAGGCATTGTGCGCTGTGATTTGATTGCAGAAGGGATCCTTGCTGCGGTAAAAGCAGTGCAGGTGAGGTTACCTGTGGTGGTTCGTTTAGAAGGGAACAATGCGAGCCTGGGTGCTGAGTTATTGAACAAAAGCGATTTGAACGTCATCGCGGCGAGTAGTTTGACAGATGCCGCTAAAAAAATTGTTGCAGCCACACGCACTGCATTATCCTGAGGCAAGATTATGAGCATATTAGTGAATGAAAAAACCAAGGTGATCTGCCAAGGGTTTACGGGTAAACAAGGGTCGTTTCACTCAGAACAGGCGATTGCTTATGGCACGCGTATGGTTGGCGGTGTGACGCCTGGTAAAGGGGGGCAAACGCATCTTGGGTTACCTGTGTTTAATACGGTACGAGAAGCGGTTTTAGAAACAGGCGCAGAGGCTACGGTGATCTATGTGCCCGCTCCTTTTTGCATGGATTCTATTTTAGAAGCAGCAGATGCAGGCATCCCTTTGATCGTGTGTATCACAGAAGGGGTGCCTGTGCTTGATATGATGCGGGTTACAATGACGTTAGAGAACTCAAACAGTCGTTTGATTGGGCCCAACTGTCCTGGGATTATTACCCCTGGTGCTTGTAAAATAGGTATTATGCCTGGCAATATTCACTTACCGGGTAAAGTAGGGATTGTTTCTCGATCAGGTACTTTAACCTACGAAGCGGTTAAACAAATGACGGATAAAGGGTTTGGTCAAAGTACTTGTGTTGGGATTGGAGGAGATCCCATTCCAGGGATGACTTTCATTGATGTGTTGGCGTTATTTCAGAAAGATCCTCAAACTGAAGCCATCATCTTAGTGGGTGAAATTGGTGGTACTGCTGAAGAAGAAGCAGCTGAATATATCAACACACACGTTACGAAACCAGTGGTGTCCTACATTGCAGGAATCACAGCGCCTGCGGGGAAACGCATGGGGCATGCGGGGGCTATTATTTCTGGTGGCAAAGGGACGGCAGAAGACAAATTTTCAGCATTGAAAGCCGCTGGTGTGAACACAGTGCGATCGCCTGCTGACTTAGGAGATGCTGTGGCTGAGGTCATGGGTTGGTGTTGAGGAACTAAGATGGTTGAGAGCAAATCCATTGCAGGCATTCGCCGTGAGTATGGAGCAGTAGGGTTGAGTGAGGAGACACTTTCGCCGTCTCCTATTGACCAGTTTGAGCGGTGGTTGGCTGAGGTGGTTCGTATTGAAAAACAGGACCCCACAGCTATGGTGCTTTCAACCGTAGATAAATTAGGACATCCGGACTCTCGGGTCGTGCTGTTAAAGGAAATAAAGGATGGCGCTTTTTTGTTTTATACACATTATGAGAGTGCCAAAGCAACGCAGATGCAGAAGATGCCTTATGTGGCTTTGAATTTTTATTGGCCCAAGATGGCACGACAAGTCACCCTTCGAGGGCAGGTGGAACGGACGAGTTCTGAGCAGTCTGATTTGTATTTTTCATCCCGGCCCAGGGAAAGTCAATTGAGTGCAATCGCCTCTGCTCAAAGTCATGAGATTCGTGATAGGGATGCATTACTAGCTGATCTTCAAAAGACGGTTTCCTGTTATAAAAACAAGCCGATTGTGCGCCCTGCTTACTGGGGGGGCTATGCAGTGATCCCTTATGAGGTTGAGTTTTGGCAGGGACGAGATCATCGTTTACATGATAGAATTCTTTATGAACGGCAAGGGGATCATTGGCTTCGTCATCGATTAGCACCCTGAGTACTGTTAAAAATATGTAAATAATACAGTTTCTGTATTTTTACATTTCAAAAAGTCGTAAAATAGACCCTACAACGAGACATTTTCGTTATGGATGAGTGCATCCGCTGGTACTTAATCGTAAGAAGGAGTATCCAAATGAATGATATGACGACGTTGTTACCTTATGTAAGACTACATCTGAATCTCAAATATCCCAACTTAGAAGACTGTTACAGTGCGGGATACGATGCCGCTTGTGCGGAGTCTCTAGAGGAAGAAAATCCTTATCCTGCACACACCCGTGAAAATGAGCAATGGTTAGAGGGCTGGTGGGCTGGATTTTATGGCGAGGTGCCTTTGTATGCGGCGGAAGGATTTGAGAATCTAGAATTATTGTCTTATGAGTCCCCTGCAGCCAATGATCATGTATATGGAGAAGATAAGCAGGGATTGTTCGCTAGGATGATGGAACTCACAGGGCTTTTAGCAGTATCCTCGGTGCTCGGATATCAATTGTTGGATTTGGTGGCGTAGCACCAGTAAAACCGAGCCCCTAATAGTTGAGGCTCGGATGTTTTATCAATGCGCTTTGTTTTCCCCTAATGAAAATTTCAAGACCAAGCTACGCATTCGCGCTAATTCACTGGGATTGAATTCTTTATAATGAGGACTTCCAATATTCAGACTGACAATCACTTGTTCGCCAAGGCCTTTGAGCAGATCAACACCTGATAGTTTGAGTATTGCAATCTGATGTTGGATGTCTTTGGCCCAGGCATCAAAACAGACTGAATTTGAAAAAACAGGAAGGAAGACGTGGCCATTTTCCTCGAGGTAAAGGACTTTGGGCTCTGCTTCTGGAGGTTTTTTGTCGGTCCCTGTGATCTGTTTTTCAATAGGAATAAGAAAGTTTGCTTTGATAAACTCAAGGTAAGCTTTATTCGCTTCTTTGCTACGTCCTTCTTCGGCTAGGGCGTTTTGTATAGCAATGTCTAAAGCAGTCATAAAAGAAGATCTGATGAAAAGTCAGTGATTGAAGTATACAGGTTCAAGTTGAATTTATCATTAATAGCAGTATAATGATTTGTAGTTTGTTAATTTATTACGCACCTTTACCCTTTGTGATCGACTCATGACTTCAGTAAGTATCGAACCCGACCTGTCTGTTAAGAAACACTCCTTAAAATTTGCATGGATTATCTGGGGATTGGCTGCCGCTTTTTATTTTTCGGATTACTTAGCGCGCGTAGCTCCCGGGGTGATGCACCGGTTTTTACAAATGGATTTTGGAATTGATGAAACAGGGTTTGGTATTTTAACCGCTTCGTTCTACGTTCCTTATATCCTGATGCAAATTCCAGTAGGCCTGACGGTTGATAGGATAAGCATCCGTTGGATTTTGACGATCATGTCCCTCTTGACGGCATTCGGTTGCTGCGTGTTTGGATTAGCAGATGGACTTGGGATGGCCTCAGTGGGCCGTATGCTGATTGGATTCAGTGCGGCATTTGCATTCATCAGTGCATTACGTCTTGCAACTTCTTGGTTTCCACCTGCGATGTTCGGTTTATTGGCTGGTATGACACAAGCGTTGGGGATGCTGGGGGCAGCTGCAGGAGAAGCCCCCGTGTCATTTTTAGTGAGCGTTGTGGGATGGCGTCATAGTATGCTTGTGATTGCGTTTTTATTTATCGTTCTCGCAGCATTGATGTATCAATATATTCAGGATAACCCAGGATTAAAAACCCACGAGGTGAAGGCCGAAAACCGGTTGCGCATTATTGACAGTTTGCGGACCATTTTATCTCATCGACAAACTTGGTTGAACGCGTTTTACGCGGGCTTTTTATTTGGTCCAACAGCTGTTATCGGTGAATCTATTGGGCCTGCCTATTTGCAATATGGACGTGGATTAACCGCCCATGCAGCAGCGTTTGCTACGGGATTGATTTTTATTGGGTGGGGTATTGGCGGGCCATTATCCGGGTGGATGTCAGATAAAATCGGTCGACGCAAACCCATGATGATTGCTTCAGCGATGTGTGGTCTTGTGTTGACTTCCTATTTCGTTTTTTATCCAAACATGAGTGCATATACCGCCTATGCTTTGTTTTTCTTGTTTGGGTTGACTAACACAGGCGTCGCTATAGCATACGCGGTTTCTACTGAAATTCACGACAGAAATGTGGTTGGGACGTCTATCGCATTCACTAATATGGCTTCTATTTTTGTTGGCGCATCGATGCAACCGTTGGTGGGATATTTAGTAGACAGCGTTTCTGGATCACGTGCCTTCCATGTTGAAACATTATTGCTATCCGATTTTCAATATGGGTTCCGCATTTTACCTTTGTGTTCACTCATCGCGTTGATGTTGGCCTTTACAGTGAAAGAAACATACTGCAGACCACATCGATCGCTGTGAGGAAAACAGTCCACTTATTATCGAAGATCATAGTCAGTCTTGCCTTGTCTTTTTAGATCGCGCATGGTACGCTTTTTTTCTTAAGGATCGCGCGATCCTAAGCATTGCGTCAGTATTCGTTTGGATGGAGAAAACAATGAAAAAAATCTTGGGATTGGTGTTCGTCATCGTGGCGCTTGCTCTTGGAGGTTATTATGGCATGGGGGTGGTCACGGAACACACGATTGCAAAAAATGTAGAAATAATCAACCAATCTAACGGGTTGTTTGTTGAATTGGCGGAATACCATCGAGGATGGTATCAATCAACCGCGCTGTTGAATTGGCGCATACAAGTGCCTGAGCGTCTCTCGAAAACACCAGATGGACAAACGACGACGATTCCTGCACAGGAATATAAATTACAAATGCCTGTCACGGTGTACCATGGCCCAATCATATACGCCGATCACGTTATACAGTTTGGTTTAGGATATGCTGAAAGTGATTTAGCGGTTCCGCCAGCGTATGCCGAAAAATTCACCACGATGTTTACGCCGGCTTCTACGATCCCCCATTTAAAAGTAAGTCTCTTTGTGAATTATGCTAATAACAGTCAGCTTCATGTCGAAGTACCCTCATTTGAATTGATTTCAAAACAGGGTGGTGATCAATTCACATGGAAAGGCTTGGATAGCCGCTTGGGAATTTCATCTAATCTTAAAACGATTGAGGGAGCCTTAACCATTGATGGCGTGCGCTTCACTAAAAATAAAATGACGGCCTTATTAGGGAAAGTGGCAACCGCTTACGATCTGCATCAAACAGATATGGGCTTGTACTTGGGTGAGGCGAGTCTCTCACTGCCTTCGTTTTCAGTGGCTGAGAACACCACTAAGTTGATTGACTTGAGTGGTTTTGAGGCGACCTCAAGCAGTGATGTAGAAGAGGGCTTATTTCACTCCCAATTCAAGACTTCTTTTCATAAACTGTTGGTACATGGGAAAGCGTATGGACCAGCTGTATTAGAAATGTCGTTAACCAACCTAGATGCACAAGCGTTGGGAGAGATTAATACTGAAGCAAATAACATGCAGCAAGGGCCTCAGGGGGCACGGCAACAGGCTTTCTTAACCCTCTTACCAACCTTACCTAAGTTGTTCAGTAAAGGCGCGCAGTTTGAGGTTTCTAAATTGAGCTGTGTTGTTCCTGAAGGGTTATTGGAGGGAGATCTGTTGCTTTCTTTGCCTAAAGGTGAGATGGGGAATCCGTTCCAGTTATTGCAAAAAATAGGGGGACATGGTTCATTAAAGCTGCCAACGACCCTGTTAAAAGGAGTGATGACTGAATCGGCGAAGCAAAAATTAATGACTCAGCCAACCTTACAACAAGCCATGATCTCTGAGTTAAAAACTGCCCAGGCACCACAACAGACAGCTGCAGAGACACCACCTGCTCAAGGAGCTCCCGCTGCGGCTTCTTCCGAGACGGCCACCGCCGCAACGGTTGTTCAACCCACCGAGTCTAGCACAACATCACAGCCGCTGACTCCCGCTGAGATTGATCAACAAGCCATGGCTCAAACGGATGCTAAATTAGCTGCTCTGGTACAATCAGGTGTGCTTTTGTTGCAAGGTTCTGAGTATGTAGTTCATGTAACGTTGCAGAATGGACAATTGTCCGTCAATGGAAAGCCATTTACTGCTGCGATGATGCAATTTTAAATAAAAATGGGCATTCTAGGCTTGTTAGGAATTGCTCAATTCGGTAAAATACTGTTTTTGAAAGAAGGAGTTAAAAGCAATGACCACAATCAGTAACGACGTAGGAGATACCACCGCTTCACTGGCTGCTAGCGTGACGCAATCTGTGCAAAAATATTTTTCAGAGCTGAAAGGCACTGATCCCGTTGATCTCTACCAGTTTGTTTTGGAAGAAATTGAAACGCCACTATTCAGAGCGGTCATGGAGCATTGCAAATACAATCAATCGCGTGCAGCCGTGTTGCTTGGGATCAGCCGTGGTACTTTGAGAACGAAACTACGACGTTACTTTGATGACAAATACGTGGGTACTCGGGATTAATAGTTGGTTTTAGTTTAAAACGTTCTAGTGCCTCGTCTCGATGTTCTCTGGTTATTCAGAGAACATCGAGCTCACAGATTCTTCCCCATTCACCCGTTTGATAGCTTGCGCCAACATGGCAGCGAGGCTGACCACCCGAATTTTCTTGCACGATAAGGCTGCAGCTGGAAGAGGAATGGTATCGGTGACGACCACTTCATCCAAAGAAGAATTCATGATGTTTTGTATGGCGGATCCTGAGAGAACTGGGTGGGTGATATAGGCGCGAACACTGTTTGCACCAGATTTTTTCAGTTCGTGTGCTGCTGAGCACATGGTGCCGGCCGTGTCTACGATGTCATCAATGATGATACAGTCACGACCCTTAGGCTCGCCAATGATGTGCATCACTTCGGATTTGTTAGGGCCACTGCGGCGTTTATCAATGATGGTGAGCTCGGCGTCGTTGAGTAGTTTGGCCATGGCTCGTGCGCGCACAACTCCACCGACATCTGGCGAAATAACCATTAAATTCTGAAAATGTTTTTGCTTGATGTCGTCCAACAAAATAGGGGTGGAGTATACGTTGTCCACAGGCATGTAAAAGAACCCCTGAATTTGATCCGCATGTAAATCAACCGTGAGGACACGACAGATCCCAACAGAGGCCATCATATCGGCGATGACTTTGGCGGTGATGGCTACTCGTGCTGAACGAACTCGTTTGTCTTGACGCGCATAACCGAAATAGGGGACCACAGCGGTGATTCGAGCAGCTGAGGAGCGACGTAGGGCGTCGGCCATGATGAGGAGTTCCATCAAGTTGTCGTTCGCAGGTGCACAAGTGGATTGGATGATAAAGACGTCTCGACCTCGAACATTCTCTAAGATCTCAATCATAGTTTCACCATCACTGAAAGTGCCAACAGAGGCTTTTCCAACGGGAAGCTGCAGGTGTGAAGAAATTTTAATGGCTAGTTCTGGATTTGCATTACCTGTAAAAATCATCATTGTTGACATAGAGAAGAAACCTTAAACGATTTAAACACATAGCAGAAGACAGCCAGAAAGAAATTATTATTATTTTAGCGATCCGGCGAACGCATCCTTTCCGGTATCTTCTGCCGTCTATTTACTTGTTACTTGAACAAGAGTGTGGCTGGGGTGCTAGGATTCGAACCTAGGAATGCAGGGATCAAAACCCTGTGCCTTACCACTTGGCGACACCCCAAAAAATTGTGGATTTCATCATCCTTGTGAACTGGTGCGTATTTTGCAGCGATTTAATTTACTTGTCAACCAGGAGTTGCTGCTTGTTCACGTTATTTCGGGCGCGATCCTAAGCATTGTTGACTACACTCGCCATTGTTTGATCACCAATTTAAGAGTCACCCCATGGCCATTTAATTGCATTTTCTGAGGTAAAGTCAGCGCATTGACGGAAGTATAGTTAGCGTACTGGATGGAATAGCCTGATTGTTGAAGAGATATCAGTTCTCCTGTCGGGCTATAATGTGCCCCTTGTACGGCACCGGGTGCTGGAAGTCCTCTAACCCAATAATATAAATGATTGACTGGAAGTTGAATGCCGGTTTGTTCCTTCAGTAGGGTGTCTGCATTGGAGGAAGACATTTTTTTTGGTCCATCCGTATAAGTGACGAGTCCTTTTTGTTTGACAATGAGGACTGTGCCGCCACCGAGTGGTCCTGACAACCGGATCTGATAATCGTTCGGTCCCATTTGTGCCCATTGCAAGGAAGCACTCCAGCTTTTAGATTGATTGCGCGCAGCCATGGCGCCTGATATATCCCATGAAGTCACTGTCTTGGCTGATACTTTGGTAGCAACGGGTGTGTTGGGTTGTTTGGAGGTTATCTCTGTGGTCATTTTAGGAGGGGCACAAGCTGTTAAAGTTAGAACAGTCAGTAGTCCTAAGAAATGGGTATGTCTGTTGGAAAGCCTCATGACAGGATCCTTTGTTCGATGTGGTTTTTAAATTCACAATACGCTAGACTGCAAAGACTTGCAACGGATCGATACTGATGATGAAGCACAAAGCAATTTACCCCGGAACGTTTGATCCAGTTACGAATGGTCACTTGGATTTGATTAAGAGAGCAGTTGAGATTTTTCCTGAGCTGATTGTTGCGGTTGCAAGCAACACCGCTAAACATCCCTTTTTTCCTTTAAATACCCGTATTGCGT
Organism: Legionella genomosp. 1; assembly: GCA_945867185.1. Taxonomy (GTDB): domain Bacteria; phylum Pseudomonadota; class Gammaproteobacteria; order Legionellales; family Legionellaceae; genus CAMBHM01. Next base: position 2,219 of record CAMBHM010000004.1, on the reverse strand, counting down.
TATTAAAAGAAGTGTTGGGCGATCTGTCTGGCGTGCAGGTACTTGGATTTGATAATTTATTGATACACTTTGTGCATGAGCAAGGTGCTCGGGTGATTTTACGTGGCCTACGCGCTGTATCTGATTTTGAATATGAATTTCAACTGGCTGGTATGAATCGAAAACTTTCTAAAGAGGTTGAAACAGTGTTCTTAACGCCTTCAGAAGACTCCATGTTTATTTCATCTACGTTGGTTCGAGAAATCGCCTTACTGGGAGGGGATGTCAGTGAGTTTGTTCCTCCTGTGGTCGCTCAGGCGTTAATAAAGCGTTGATCGAGTGAAACACCTCCTCAATCAAGGCTTCCTTTGTAGCTTGCGTATAGCGTGACGCGTCGATGGGTTTGCCAATGTGGATTTCGGCGGTTTGATCGAGATTAAATTGCAGGGTTCGGGCTTGTAATATCGAGGAAGCGCCTCGGATGCCAATGGGGATGATAGTGGCTTTGGCATGGATGGCAGTGATGAAGGTGCCTTTTTTAAAGGGGGCCAACTGACCATCGTGTGAGCGCGTTCCTTCGGGTGCAATCCACATCACAATACCACTTGTTAATAGCCGTTGTACGGCATCCAAATCTTTAATGGCTTGTCGTCTGTTTTTTCGATCGATGAAGGGGAACTCAGCTGCTTCCATGCCTTTGCCCATGATAGGAATGGTAGAGAGTTCCTTTTTTGACAGCATACGGATGGAGTGGTGGGGGAAAGCGCGCAGGCTAAGGGGGATGTCATACAGGCTGCTGTGATTGCACATGATGATGGTGGGTTGGTTAGGCTGTGGTTTGATATGGTGTGGGTTGATGATCTGGTAATGGACCCGTACTAACCGGAGCACGCGGACTGCCCATAAGTTGATGGTAGCATCCACCCAAGGTCGGTTGATGGTGTTCAGCCAGCGTCTTAGAGTGGATTGGCCCGTGGTATTGATGGTGTATAGGATGGACATCAAAATGATCCAGACTGTACGTGGGAGGCTGGGCTTCATGGTTTTTCGTCGTGTTCAATCACGCGGCCCTGTTTTGGTTTGCGTGAGGAAGAAAAGTAGGTTTTGATCTCATTGGCAGCCCAAAGTAGGCCACCTAATAAAAGCCCCCAGACGAACACATAAGATAGTAGGATGAAAAGGCCGAGAAGTAGAGCCAAAGCAATGCCTATAATAAGGAATGGAATAAGACGTTCTAGAATAGATTGCAATCTATCGCTCATGAGTCACCTGATGTTTATGATATACTGCGTGCGGTCACCCTGCACAGTATATTATCGTTCACAACACGTTTTAGTGCAAGACGAATTGTTCAAAATGTGGTATGATGCAGGTTTGCTATGCCAAGATTACATTATTTATAGGGCGTACGATCTCCCATTCTGATTGAGGGTAGCGTTCAGTATGTTGTGTTAAAAATGGAGAATGTCATGTTGTTTGGTATTTTAAAGTTGTCTTTCTGGGGTTATGTGGTAGCAACGATTGTGTTAACGCAAATAACCATTGCATCCGTCACCATTTACCTACATCGCCATCAGACGCATCGCGCGTTGAGTCTGCATCCTATCATCAGTCATTTTTTTAGATTCTGGCTCTGGATGACCACAGGGATGGTGACGGGGGAATGGGTAGCCATTCATCGTAAACATCATGCAACGACGGATGAAGCAGGCGATCCTCATAGTCCAGTTGTCCTTGGGTTGAAAAAGGTGCTTCTAGAGGGCGCTGAATTGTATCGAGGGGCTTCAAAAGATCGCGACATTGTTGATAAATACGCGCATGGCACGCCAACAGACTGGATTGAAAAAAATATATACACCAAACATTCTGCCAAGGGCATTGTGTTGATGTTATTGATTGATTTGTTTTTATTTGGGATTCCAGGGGTTTCAATTTGGGCGATTCAGATGATTTGGATTCCAGTGTGGGCGGCGGGCGTTATCAATGGGGTCGGTCATTCTCTTGGTTATCGCAACTTTGAATGTCCTGATGCGTCTACTAATATTATTCCTTGGGGATTCTGGATAGGGGGTGAGGAATTGCATAATAATCATCATACATTTGCTTCCTCTGCAAAATTTTCTGTTAAATGGTGGGAGTTTGATTTAGGGTGGATGTATATCCGTTGTTTGTCATTATTAGGATTGGCACAGGTAAAAAAACTGCCCCCTATCTTGGCAAGAGAGGAAGGCAAAGGACAC
>CAMBHM010000003.1 GCA_945867185.1 Legionella genomosp. 1 | reverse complement strand
TGTTGACACTCAGTCTGCCAGATCTCACCGTGCAGTGGCAGCAATTGATTCTTATCATGGCATTGTTGTCAGCGGGGCTTGGGAATTTGCTTGCCATTTCTCAAACCAATCTCAAACGGCTGTTGGCCTATTCAGCCATATCTCATGTTGGGTATGCCTTATTTGGTGTATTAGCGGCCACAGCGGCAGGGTATGCGGCGTCGTTATTTTATATACTGGTGTATGCCATGATGTCAGCAGCAGCCTTTGGGTTGATAGTGATTTTGTCTCGTTCAGGCGCGGAAGTAGAAGCAATTGATGATTTAAAAGGATTGAATCGAAAAAATCCATGGCTTGCTTTTTTGATGATGTTAGTGATGCTCTCGATGGCAGGAATCCCACCATTGGTTGGGTTTTTCACGAAGCTTTTGGTATTAAAAGCACTGGTTGATGTTGGCATGACGTGGGTCGCTGTACTTGGATTGGTGTTTGCAGTGGTTGGCGCCTTTTATTATTTACGGATCATCAAAGTCATGTACTTCGAAGCCCCAGAGGATCTGACGCCCATTTGCTTGTCTCATTCAACACGATTGGTTTTTTCATTGAATTGCCTCTCATTACTCTATCTCGGTATTTTTCCTGGGCCGCTGATGACCGCATGCATTCAAGCGTTTTCGTAAGATAATATTTGTTTTTTGCAAAAGCACTTGATCTGCAGAAGCGCCATGCGTATAATCGGCCACAGTTGATGCGGGGTGGAGCAGCCTGGTAGCTCGTCGGGCTCATAACCCGAAGGTCGTAGGTTCAAATCCTGCCCCCGCTACCACTATTTAAAGACCCCATTTATGGGGTTTTTTATTATTTGCAGACTATGTTTTAATCGGATCTTGAGGGCCATCGTTCAATGATAGAAACCGACATTGAGGACTTGTTAAGGCCCACGATTGAAAGCATGGGATACGAACTGTGGGGATGCGAGTACCTGGCGCAGGGGAAGCACTCTGTATTGCGTGTGTATATCGATAAGGAATCAGGGATTGGTATTGAGGACTGCGAACAAGTCAGTCATCAGGTGAGTGCTTTACTGGATGTAAACGACCCCATTACCTCTCACTATGCTTTGGAAGTGTCTTCACCTGGCATTCCAAGACCCTTGTTTCGTTTTGATCAGTATCAACGATATGTGGGTCAAGTGGCCCATATTAAATTATTTAAGCCCTTAAATGGGACTCGAAAATATGCGGGTGAAATTGTGTCGGTCAGCGACACAACGTTGGTGTTATTGATGGATGAGAACCAACAAGCGTTTCTTTTTTCCAATATTGCAAAAGCAACCTTGGGAGAGTCCTCGAAGTAACCTCTGTATGGAGGCGGTATCGAGGGGCTCCCTGAAAGCTGAGTGAGGCGAATCATGAGCAAAGAGTTATTATTAGTTGCTGAGGCGGTATCCAATGAAAAGGGTGTCAGCAAGGATGTTGTGTTGGATGCAATTCAGGCGGCTCTTGAGTCTGCTACGCGTAAATTGTCAGGAATGGAATTGGGTATTCGTGTCAAGCTCGACCCACGTTCAGGAGAGTATGAAACCTTCCAATATTGGGATGTCGTGGCGGATGATGCGGTTGAATATCCAGAACGAGAATTGACGCTTGAGCAGGCCCAGCTGCGTGTGCCCGGGATTGAATTGGGGGGGCGCATTGAGGAGTTAAGGCCTTCTATAGAGTTTGGACGTATTGCGGCTCAAACAGCCCGTCAAGTTATTTTGCAGAAGGTTCGTGAGGCAGAACGCAAGCTCATCGTTGAACAATTTAAACATCGCTTAGGGCAATTGGTGTATGGGTCGGTTAAAAAAGTAACCCGCGATCACATCATTATTGATTTGGGTGGCAAAGCAGAAGCTTTCATGCCGCGTTCTGAAATGCTGCCACAAGAAATGTTTCGCCCAAATGATCGTGTCCGTGCTTATCTATATGACATTTTAGACAATGTTCGTGGCCCACAATTGTACATCAGTCGGGTTCGTAATGAAATGTTGATAGAACTTTTTCGATTGGAAGTGCCTGAAATTGGTGAAAACATCATTGAGATCAAAGCCGCAGCCAGAGAACCAGGTAATCGCTCGAAAATAGCCGTTAAAACCAATGATGGACGCATCGATCCCGTTGGTGCGTGTGTGGGGATGCGGGGCGCTCGTGTGCAGGCGGTCTCTAGTGAGTTGGGAGGGGAACGTGTGGATATCATCCTCTGGGATGATAATCCGGCACAACTGGTCATCAATGCGATGGCACCCGCTGATATTTCTTCTATCGTGGTGGATGAAGACTCTCACACCATGGATTTGGCAGTCCATAAAGATCAGCTCTCTCAAGCCATTGGCCGGAATGGTCAAAACGTACGTCTTGCCAGTCAACTGACTGGATGGACTTTGAATGTAATGACGGCTGAAGCGTTTGATGATAAGAGTCAGGAAGAATCGGCCAAGGTGCTGAAGATCTTTATGACCGCTTTAGACATTGATGAAGAAATTGCAGAAGTACTGGTTGCTAACGGATTTTCTTCGTTAGAAGAAGTCGCTTATGTACCTAAAGAAGAGTTGTTGGCCATTGATGCGTTTGATGAAGATATCGTTGAAGAGTTACGTAATCGAGCAAACGATACCCTGTTGACACAAGCGTTAACCAGTGATCAAAAAGTCGCAGATGACACGCTTCTTTCTATGGAAGAGATGACGGATGAGTTGGTGCAAGCGTTGCTTGATCTGGGTATTACCTCTATGGATGAGCTGGCGGAACAATCGGTCGATGAACTTCTGGGGATTGCAGGAATGACCGAAGAAAAAGCCGGCGCATTGATAATGAAAGCACGTGAACCTTGGTTTACGGAAGATAAATGAATACAGGTCTGTGATGAACAGCGTAAAGGGGATTAGATGATGGCGGATGTGACAGTTAAACAATTGGCTCAGGTCGTTAGGATCCCTGTTGAGCGGTTATTGACCCAGTTACAAGAAGCGGGTGTACCGATTTCAGATGAGATGCACACGGTCACTGAAGAGCAAAAACGGATGTTACTGGCCCATTTAAAAGGCGGTACTACGACAGCTACTCAAGTAGCTTCAGATAGGATTACCTTACGACGTAAAAGTATGTCGCAAGTGACGTTGGGTCACGATGCGCATAGTGGCAAAACGGTGAATATAGAAGTACGTAAAAAGCGAACGTATATCAAGCGAGCACCGTTGATAGAACCTCTCGATGAGGTGGTGGCTGAAGAGGTCTCTATAGAAGAAACGTTGAATGAATTGCCAATTGTGTCACAACTGAGTGACAGTACGACTTCTTTGCCGATGGACAATGAGCAGGAGGGAGTAGAACTGCCTGTGATAGAGTCCTTGCTTCCTGCTGAACTGTTACCCACTATAGAGACACCCCCTACACCGGTGGAAGCGAAGTCAGACAAGGCTAACAAGAAAAAACCAGCTGCTAAAGAAGAGCCAGACAGTGCTAAGACGGACTTTAAAAAAGGTAAGAAAAAAGGGAAATACCAAGCGCCCATGCGTGAGGAAAGCGAGATTGAGTCACAACATAGCAAGCGGAATAAAGCAAAACGACGAAAAGGCAATGAGAAGTCAGATAAGTATCGAGAAGCAGAGGAATCATTAACTCATGGGTTTGCTATGCCGACGACGCCTGTTGTACGGGATGTTTTAATTCCTGAGACAATCACGGTTGCTGAATTGGCCAATCGCATGTCTGTTAAAGTTGCGCAAGTTATTAAAGTGATGATGGGCCTTGGGGCTATGGCAACTATCAATCAAGTGATAGACCAAGAGACAGCCATTATCGTGGTTGAGGAAATGGGCCATGTTCCCCGTATTTTGAAAGATGATGCGATTGAGCATACATTGGGTGATGTATTGAGCAAAGGGAGTCTGCGGGAGTCTCGAGCTCCTGTGGTGACCATCATGGGACATGTTGACCACGGTAAAACCTCCTTGTTGGATTATATTCGTACTACGAAGGTAGCAGCCGGCGAAGCAGGGGGTATCACACAGCATATCGGTGCGTATCATGTGACAACGCCGAAGGGCGACATTACCTTCCTGGATACACCAGGGCATGCTGCGTTCACGGCAATGCGAGCACGGGGTGCACAGGCTACGGATATCGTTGTTTTGATTGTGGCAGCAGATGATGGGGTGAAACCACAAACCATCGAGGCCATTCAACACGCGAAAGCCGCTAAAGTGCCTATGATTGTTGCCATCAATAAAATGGATAAACCAGGTGCAGATCCTGATCGGGTGATGCAAGAGCTAACAACTCATGAGGTGGTTCCTGAGCCTTGGGGTGGTGATACCATGTTTGTGAATATTTCAGCGAAGTCAGGTGCTGGAATTGATGCGCTGTTGGATGCCATTTTATTGCAATCTGAAGTCTTAGAATTAACTGCCCATACAGATGGGGCTGCAAAAGGCGTGGTTATCGAATCAAGACTTGATAAAGGGCGCGGTCCTGTAGCCACCATTTTGGTTCAGAGTGGCACCTTACGCAAAGGGGATATTCTCTTGGCGGGATTTCAATATGGTCGAATTCGTGCCTTGGTGAGTGACAATGGCAGTGTGGTCGACAGTGCGGGCCCTTCTATGCCGGTTGAAATTGTAGGTTTGTCAGCTATTCCACATGCAGGGGATGAAGCCATCGTCGTACCTGATGAGAAAAAAGCACGTGAAGTGGCCTTGTTCCGTCAAGGGAAATTCCGGGATGTGAAACTGGCACGTCGTCAAAAAACATCACTGGAAGGTATTCTTGAAAACATGACAGCTGCGGAAACCAAAGTGTTGAACGTGGTCTTGAAAGCAGACATGCAAGGATCTGTAGAAGCGATAGCCGATGCTTTGGTCAAACTCTCTAACGAAGAAGTCAATGTGGACGTGATCGCGAGTGGCGTGGGTGGTATCACGGAATCAGATGTGCATTTGGCCATTGCTTCTAATGCGTTATTGATTGGTTTTAATGTCCGTGCGGACGCTGGAGCGAAACGTTTGGTTGAGCAAGAATCGGTTGCCATGAATTATTATAGCGTGATTTATGACATCGTTGATCAGGTCAAATCAGCGTTGACCGGGATGTTATCGCCTAAGTTCAAAGAAGAAATCATTGGTATTGCAGAAGTTCGAGATGTATTCCGTTCTCCTAAATTGGGTGCTATTGCAGGTTGTATGGTGGTTGAAGGATCTATCAAACGTAACAATCCTATTCGGGTATTGCGAGACAACGTGGTGATTTATGAAGGAACATTGGAGTCCTTGCGGCGCTTTAAGGACGATGTGGCAGAGGTTCGTCAGGGCATGGAATGCGGTATTGGTGTAAAAAATTATAATGATGTGAAGCCTGGAGATTCGATTGAAGTGTTTGAAACCATTGAAATCAAACGAGATGCCTCCTGATGAATACCCATTTCAAACGAACGGATCGGATTGCTGAATTATTGCAGCGTAAATTAGCGCAGCTCATTCAGCAGGACATCAAAGATCCCCGCGTGCCTCATTTGATTACGATTTCAGCCGTGACGGTCACGAAAGATTTGGCGCATGCCAAAGTCTACTTTACAGCCTTAGAAGGCGACCATGGTGAAGCAGCGCTTGCTTTAAATACGGCAGCCAGTTATTTACGCGCCACGCTTGCTAAAACCGTAACACTTCGTACAGTCCCGCAATTGCATTTTATTTATGATGAATCCATTGAATATGGCAAACGTCTGAGTCGGTTGATCGATGAGGTAAATCCGCCTGAATAAGCCTATAAAGCATGCTATTGATGGGTTATTATTGCTGAATAAACCCTATGGTCTCACTTCTAATGCTATTTTGCAGCAGGTGAAGCATCTTTTTTTTGCAAAAAAAGCAGGCCATACGGGCAGTCTTGATCCGATGGCAACCGGGATGTTGCCCCTCTGTTTTGGAGAGGCTACGAAATTTTCCCAGTATTTATTAGACGCGGATAAGTGTTATGAAGCGACTGGTCTCTTAGGAATTAAGACCAATACGGGTGATGCGTTGGGTGAAGTCATTGCGCGTGCGACGGTCCCTATTATTTCTTTAGAAACGATTCAAACAACACTGGCTCAGTTTATAGGCTGTATTCAGCAAACGCCTTCTATGTTCTCAGCACTCAAGCATCAAGGCAGGCCGTTATATACCTTTGCTCGCGCGGGGATTGATATCCCGAGATCGTCCCGTCTCATTGAGATCCATGCATTAGAATTGAATCATTTTGATGGCAATACGTTTTCCATAACGGTGAGATGTAGTAAAGGCACCTATATCCGTACTCTCATTGAAGACATTGGGGATGCATTAGGCGTTGGTGCTCATGTGATCCGATTACACCGTTTATATACAGCAGGGTTTGCTTCAGAGCCCATGTGGACGTGGGACTCATTGGCCATGCGTACGTCTGATGAGTTGTTAGCGTGTTTGCATCCAACCGATCGCATGTTGTTGGCTTTTCCTAAAGAAGATCTCACGTCGCTTGAGCTCTCCTTATTACGTCAAGGAAAAGTGATTTCACGTCCAATGACGGATGATCAAACGGGTTGTGTTCGGTTATATGAGCAGGGCACTGGTTTTGTTGGATTAGGGGAATGGCAACCGGAAGGAATTTTAAGAGTGAAACGCTTGCTGTCATTTTCTTCCATATAGATATTGCTTGTTTCTATTTTCAGAACTTGATAGAATGCTTCCCTTTAAAAGAAGCCTAGAATTGGTATAGTCCAGGAGTCAGTCATGTCGCTAACGAGCGCACAAAAAGCAGAAGTAGTTAATGAGTACAAACGTGCCGATAAAGACACGGGTTCTCCTGAAGTTCAGGTGTCTTTGATGACCGGTCGTATCAAGTATTTGACGGATCACTTTAAAGAGCATAAAAAAGATTTTCATTCTCGTCGTGGCTTGCAAGCTTTGGTAAACAAGCGCCGTAAATTATTGAAATACTTAAAACGCAATGATCAAGCACGGTATGCCACGTTGATCCAACAGCTTGGTTTGCGGGATTCCTATTGAGTTTATGTGCCCGGTTGTATGAAGCAATCAACAAGGGTTGGTTAATTTTGAGGCGCATATGATTGCGCCTTTTTTATTTAATGAGGTAATTGACGTGTCTAAAATCACTAAAGAAATACAATTTGGAGAGCACACTTTGGTGCTTGAAACCGGTGAGATTGCAAGACAAGCCGATGGTGCAATCTTTGCGACGATGAATGGGACACAAGTGTTGGTGACCGTGGTGGGTCGAAAAGAAGGGGCTGAGAAAAATAATTTTTTCCCTTTGACTGTGAACTACCAGCAAAAAACGTATGCTGCTGGTAAAATTCCTGGCGGGTTTAACAAACGCGAAGGTCGTCCCAGTGAACATGAAACATTGGTGTCACGCTTGATTGACAGGCCTTTACGACCTTTGTTTCCAGAAGGATTTCTAAACGAAGTGCAAGTTATTGCAACGGTCATGTCCCTCAATCCTGAAGTGCCTGCAGATGTGGTCGCCATGATTGGGGCTTCTGCTGCATTGGCTATTTCGGGTATCCCTTTTGCAGGCCCTATTGGTGCTGTTCGGGTCGGATATGATCAAGGCGTTTACCTCCTGAATCCATCACCTAAAGCAGTTTCTGAATTGGACTTGATCGTTGCAGGCACGCATGATGCTATTTTGATGGTCGAGTCTGAAGCGAAAGAGTTGAGTGAGGACATCATGCTGGGTGCGGTGATGTTTGGTCATGAAATGATGAAGCAAGTGATAACGGTCATCAAAGAATTGGCATTAGAAGTTGGCAAGCCAGCCTGGATATGGTCTTCCGCACCTACCGATACTGCTTTACAAGCGAAGATAGCTGCGATGGCATCGGTTGATCTGACAGCAGCGTATCTTTTAAGGGATAAACAACAACGGTACCAACGTCTGTCTGAGCTTCGACAAGGCATCGTAGAAGGATTGACTGCGAGTGAAGAGGGTTATTCCGTGGATGCGGTCAAAACGGTGTTTGATGCATTGGAGAAGGATTTGGTTCGGCAACGCATTCTGAATGGCGAGCCTCGAATTGATGGACGCGATCAAAAAACAGTACGACCTATTGCCATTCGCACGCATTTGTTAGAACGTGCCCACGGTTCGGCACTCTTTACCCGTGGAGAAACGCAAGCCATTGTTGCTGCAACCTTGGGTAATGATCGAGATGCACAAACGTTGGATAACTTAGATGGGGAAGTCAAAGACAGATTTATGTTGCATTATAATTTTCCTCCGTATTCAGTAGGTGAAACGGGCATGGTGGGGAGTCCTAAACGACGTGAAATTGGCCATGGGCGATTGGCGCGCCGCAGCTTGATGGCAGTTCTTCCAACCACTGCAGCATTTCCATATGTGCTTCGTGTGGTATCAGATATTACTGAATCCAATGGGTCAAGTTCTATGGCTACGGTTTGTGGAACCAGTCTTGCGTTGATGGATGCAGGCGTTCCTTTAAAAGCCCCAGTCGCTGGTGTTGCGATGGGTCTTATTAAAGAGGGGGATCGCTTTGCAGTCTTAACCGATATTTTAGGGGATGAAGATCACCTCGGCGATATGGATTTTAAAGTAGCTGGGACCGAAAAAGGGATCACTGCATTACAAATGGACATTAAAATCACGGGTATTACCAAATCAATCATGGAACAAGCGCTGGAGCAGGCTCAAGCGGGCCGTCAACATATCCTTGGCATCATGAACAATGCGTTGGCAGAACATCGTGGTGAGCTGTCTAAACATGCTCCAAGAATTCTGACGATGACGGTTCCTGAAGACAAAATCCGTACGGTGATTGGTAAGGGTGGTGCTACGATCAAAGGGTTGATTGAAAGCACCGGCGTTTCTATCGACATCGATGATAAAGGTGTGGTGCAGTTGTTTTCTCCCAATACCGATGCGTTGGAAGAAGCGCAACGTCAAATCAAGGCATTGATTGCTGATGTTGAAGTGGGTCAAACGTATCATGGTAAAGTCATCAAGATCGTTGATTTTGGTGCGTTTATCAACTTGCTTCCCGGTAAAGATGGTCTCTTGCATATTTCTCAAATCTGCGCTGAACGTTCACATAAAGTGGAAGATGTTCTGCAAGAAGGTCAAGAGATTGACGTATTCGTGGCTGGGATTGATAAACAAGGGCGTGTGAAACTGGAATGGAAGGACAAACCGACAGTCACTCCAAAAACGGAAACGATTGAAGCCTCGATGAGCAATGATGACGATTCATCCGAGGATGAGTAGGATTGTTTTCTGACTATTGACAGGGTACGATACGGACGTTTTAATTACGAATAGAGGATAAGATGGGTCTTAGGAGAATCACCAGTGGTACTCATGTACCAGAAGAAGTGAACGTCATCATTGAAATCCCAATGCATGGGGAGCCAGTGAAATATGAGGTCAACAAGGAAACAGGTGCATTGTCGGTGGATCGGTTTTTAACAACATCGATGTATTATCCGATGAACTATGGGTACATCCCACAAACCTTGTCAGAAGATGGTGATCCGGTTGATGTGTTGGTAGCGACGCCAGTGCCATTGATAAGTGGTGCGGTGATTCGTTGTCGGATCATCGGGATGTTGCATATGACGGATGAGTCAGGGGTGGATGCTAAATTGTTGGCGGTGCCCATTTCCAAGCTAAGCAAAATGTATGAAGAGGTGATCACCTATCAAGATCTTCCGAAGCCATTGTTACAGTCCTTGGTGCATTTTTTCACGCATTATAAAGATCTTGAAGAAGGCAAATGGGTGAAAGTGGATGGCTGGGAAGGGCCTGAAGCTGCACATCAAGAAATCATGGCAAGCATTGGGCGCTTTCAGGAAGAGGAGTAGCCCCCTACTGCCAACCCATTCGCAAAGCCCCGCAGTCAGGGCGCGATCCTTACTGCGGGCACGATCCTTATTCTTTACAAGACGGGTTAATTCCGACGAATAGCCAATGCCATGAACACATAAGTCCAGCCATTCACCAGTAACTCAATGGCGATGAACAGTCCAAGTACCCATAACCCACTATAAGGCCATTGCAGTAAGATCAGTACGCCAAGTAGTATGGCGGTGAGACCTGCAAACACCAACCATCCCCATCCACTGGCCCCGCGAAGGACGCCTGCCATGATAAGACGTGTGATCCCAATGAAGATCAAGACCCATGCGATCAGGGCTGTAATGAGCGTTGATGCAAGAATCGGATCATACATGACTAGCCCACCGCCTACGAGATACAGTAAGGCAATGAGCGCATGCCATCCTGCTGCTTGCCATTCTTTGCTTTGGAAAACATCAAAGAGTTGAGAGAGACCTGCAATGATCAACAATACGCCTAGAAACAAGACGCTAGCCAAGGTTAAGCCAACCACCATGCCAAGACCAAGACATCCTAATACGATGAGCAAGATACCTAAACCCAGTAACCACCCCCATCCTCGTTGAAATGGAGGGCCTTTTATAACCGATTTTGCTTTTGTCATGTCTTTTCCTTAAGAGTGATGTGTATCATCCTAATATTGGCCTAAAAAATAAATTCTTGCTAGTAGACTGACCTTCTAATTTCTTTGCGCCCGGTTCACAATTATTTTAGAATGAAAGGTTTGATTGGTGGAGTGATGAAGAAATGAAGCAATATCATGTCTATGGCATTGGAAATGCCTTGCTAGATATCGAATTTGAAGTTTTTCCAGAATTTTTTACGCTACATGGGATTGAGAAAAGTGTCATGACTTTGGTGGAAGAAGCTCGACAAAGCTTGATTTTGGATCGCTTAGGTATGGCCAATCATCGCAAAATTGCTTCGGGGGGCTCGGCAGCGAATACGATGGTTGCCATGCAGCAATTTGGGGCCAAGGCCTTTTATACTTGTAAAATTGCGGATGATGAAGCCGGTGATCATTATTACCGCGAAATGAGAGCAGTAGGCTTGGATTCCAATTTTGATACTCAGACTCGTCAACCAGGTCATACTGGAAAATGCTTGGCGATGATTACAGCCGATGCCGATCGCACAATGAATACTTTTTTAGGTATTAGTGAAACCCTATCTGAAGACGAGCTTCACCTTGACGCTCTTGAAAACTCGCAATATCTCTATATTGAAGGCTACTTAATGACCTCGCCAACTGCTTATAAAGCAGTTAAAAAAGCCAGATCATTTGCCAAAACTCACAATGTAAAAACATCGATTAGCCTCTCGGATCCTGCCATTGTCAAGTATTTTAAAGGGCAATTTCTTGACATTCTGAATGAAGGCATCGATTTATTATTTTGTAATCAAGAGGAAGCAGCCGAATTCTGTGATAGTACTCATCTGGAAGTGATAAAACATACCTTGCAAACGGTAGCTAAACGGTTCGTCATTACACGCGGCAAAGAAGGCTCTATTGTATTTGATGGTCGAGATTTCATTGAGATTGCTCCAGTGAATGTTGTCGCTATTGATACACTAGGTGCAGGCGATTTATATGCAGGTGCTTTTTTAGCGGCGATTACTCAGGGATATTCTTACGAATTTGCGGGCAGATTGGCGAGCTTAGCCTCAGCGACCGTGGTGACTCAATATGGACCGAGACTAACACAGCATGAAGTCGATGGAATAAAAGATCAATTACAGACCGACATGGCTTGTATTTAACAGAAAAATTTTCTTTATGGCGGCGATGGCACGACGAACTGTTTGTTCTGGACGTGGTTTGAAGGAGGGGGCGTCAAAAAAATAGGGTTCGTTTTCTGGGGAGTGTTCAGAAAAGAAATAATTGAAGACGCAACATCGAGGAGCATCACATACGACAGGACTTACCGCATGCCAAGAGGTGCGGTTGGTCTCCATCACCACCAGACGATTAAACAAGTTTGGAACGAGAATATGATTTTCAATGGCTTCATCCCATAATTCATAATGCCCGCCATCGCCTAGCTGCCAATCAGGTGATACATAATAAAGCACATTCACTGTCCTGTAGTAGCGCTTTTGCTCTACATCATGGGAGTTATCAATATGCGGATTGATATAATATTTTCTAAGAAGCGTACTGATCCCTCCTGCAAAACGGGTTGGATCGGGTATCTGATGTGGAATACCGGTGATGTTTTCGATCATCGCGACGACTGTTGGATCTTGAATCGCAGCATTGATAGCTTGTAATAGGGGAGCCACCTCTTTTAAGTGACTATATTTTAATTTTATTTTTCCAGGACTGTGTAATAAGTGCATCTGCTTGGCTTTGGGGAAATTGTTATAAATATCGGTTGCAATCTCTATTGGTAGCAGCTCATCGAGTACAAAATGACGTGCGACCTTGATGGGGTGATCAATAAGAAATGCTTTTCTTAAGTCTTCTTTTTGTTCGCAGAGACGTGCGACAATTAAATCTGTGAGTTTATTTTTCATGAAGAAGGGCCTTTTCCTTAAGTGTACCAGCCTTGTGGTAAAAAAACAGGCCACAGCATGGAGCAATCTCGTTGGAGTCTCTGGTCGTATCTCAAGTACTAAGAGATCAGTAAAATGTATTTTAGGCTTCTGTGTCTAAAATGGGTTAAAATAGTCTCACTTCATTGACCGGACTGCGTGCATGAGCAAGGCTCTTTTTAAATCAGTTTCATTGGTGTCGTTGATGACTCTAATTTCACGGGTATTGGGGTTTGCTCGAGATCTGATTGCTGCTCAAATTTTTGGGGTGAATGCGAGTGTGGATGCCTTTTATATTGCATTTAAGATCCCCAATTTTATGCGTAACCTGTTTGCTGAAGGATCCTTCTCTCAAGCTTTTGTGCCCGTTTTGTCTGACTATCAGCAAAAAAATAGCAAAGCAGATGTATTGGTCTTCATCAGCCATATGGCAGGATCCCTGGGGCTTGCCTTGTTGGTCGTCACATTTTTCGGCGTTATTTTTGCAGACAAGTTGGTTGATTTATTTTCTCCTGGGTTAGATCCCTATCGATACGGCCTGGCTACCGATATGTTGCGCATCACCTTTCCTTATTTGATGTTGATTTCGTTAACTGCATTTGCAGGATCGGTTTTAAACAGTAATGGGTACTTTGCTATACCATCTGTGACGCCAGCGTTATTGAATGTGTGCTTGATCGCAACGGCCTTTGGTATGACGCATTGGTTTTTAGTACCAGTGATGTCTCAAGCTTGGGGTGTTTTGATAGCGGGCTTTGTGCAAGTGGGATGTTTGATCATTGCTTTAGCTCGTATTGGATTTTTGGTAAAACCCAACGTGTCGTTTCAAGATGAGGGAGTGAAACGAGTTTTGAAACTATTGATTCCGGCCTTGTTTGGGGCCTCAATGGGGCAGATGAGTATTTTATTGAATACGATTTTGGCTTCTTTTCTAGTAACAGGTAGTATCTCTTGGCTGTATTACTCAGAGCGTTTGGCTTATTTTCCACTGGGTATTTTTGGGGTGGCGTTAGCAACCGTTATTTTACCGCACTTATCACGCCAACACGCACAGGCTTCGTCAGAAGGTTTTTCAGTAGCATTGAATTGGGGGATTCGTTGGAATCTGATTATAGGTGCTCCCGCGTCTATGACCATGTTGATTTTGTCAGGTCCATTGATTGTCAGTTTATTTTATTATGGTAAATTTTCAGCGCACGATGTGATGATGACACAACGCAGTGTGGTCACTTATGGTATAGGGTTGCAAGCGTTTATGCTGGCTAAAATTCTATCATCTGCTTTCTATGCGAAACAGGATATCAAAACGCCCGTGAAGTTATCTATGATCGCACTAGGTATCAATATGTTGTTGAGCTTGGTGTTGGTTTGGCCTCTGAAGCATGCAGGTCTTGCTTTAGCGAGTTCTTTATCGTCTTGGTGTAATGTGACGACCTTATGGGTTGTGTTGTCTCGGCGAGGTATTTACCAAAGACAAGCAGGGTGGTTGAAATTTTTGTGCCAGTTGTTGGTGGCCAATGCGGTGCTTGTTGGATTTTTATGGTGGCTGAAGGGGGATACGGCCCTCTGGATGCAGTGGGGTTGGGAGAAGCGATGGATGCATATGACCGGTCTTGGGGCAGGAGCGGTCGTTTTATATCTCTTTTGTTTATGGATTTTAAATACTTGGCCTCGCAAGGAGTTGATAAATTCTTGTTAAGAAATATCGTAAGCGGTCTAGAACTGTGCTAGCATTTATACCCAGTCAAAATGATGTTGTGAAAGAGGCTCGTGGTTGGTCGCATGTTTTGGATCTTGGTGCGAGGTTTTGTAGGATTGCTCACGCAATTCTATCCGGCAATATTGACAGGAACCATTGGTTTTTTATTTGGGAGTGAAAGAATGAAGCGATTAGGTGGGGTTGTCATTGCATTGTTGATGGCGTTTGGTAGTGTGAGTGCGTTTGCTGATGGGGCAAAAATTGGCGTGGTGGATCTTCAAAAAATCATGCAAACTGCGACCCAAATGAAAACCATTCAAGAAAAACTGGAAAAAGACTTTAAACCTCGCCGTGATAAATTGGTAGCAATGGAAGATGGTTTGAAGAAAGACATGGAAACGTTTAAACGAGATACCGCTGTATTGGGTGCTGCTCAGAAGAAAGATCTAGAAAAGAAAATTGTAACGACACAGCAACAATTTGAGCGGGAAGGCCAACAGTATCAACAAGAACTGAGTACGGCACACAATGAAGCGATGGAAGAGTTTTATAACAAAATCCGTGCAGCCATTGCAAAAGTAGCTCAGGCTGATCATTACGATGTTGTGTTACAAAAAGATGCTGCGCCATTCAGTGCAGAGAGTCTTGATGTAACGGCCAAAGTCATGAAAGAAATCAGCTGATCACCCTTCCAAGCAATCCGCTCCCTAACGGCCTGGGATCGGGTTGCATGGGCCTTGCCAAACAGCCGTTACGATGATGATTCGCTTGTGAGAGAGAAAACATGACAAGCCCTGTTGATATCAATAAAATTCTTAATTTGTTGCCACATCGATACCCCTTTATCTTAGTGGATAGGGTGTTGGATTATCGTGTTTTTGATCATTTGGTGGCTATTAAAAACGTTACCGTGAATGAGCCTTTTTTTATGGGGCACTTTCCAGGGAACCCCATCATGCCTGGTGTATTGATGCTGGAGGCCTTGGCGCAAGCCAGTGCTATTTTGTCCAATTTGTCACGGACAGCATCAGAAGGACATGAGTTTCTTTATTTCTTCGCGGGCATTGATAATGCGAAATTCAAACAAATTGTTACGCCTGGGGATCAGCTGCGTCTTGAAGTGAAACTGATCGGGCAAAAACGTGCTTTTTGGCGGTTGCACGGCGAGGCGTTTGTGCGCGAAAAGTTGGTATGCTCTGCGGACTTAATGAGCGCTGCGAAGGAAGTAAAAAGTGATCGATAAACACGCAATGATTCACCCCTCATCAAAACTTGCGAAAGGGGTATCAGTAGGGCCAGGCACTGTTATTGGTGCGGATGTTGAGATAGGCGAGGGTACTTGGATCGGGCCTCATGTGGTGATTCAGGGGCCGACTGTGATAGGCAAGTATAATAAAATTTTTCAATTTGCATCTGTGGGCGATGAACCGCAAGATATCACCTATCAAGGAGAGCCTACGCGGCTTGAAATAGGCGATCATAATATAATCCGTGAATTTTCTATGATCAGCCGTGGTACGGTGAAGGGAGGTGGGCTGACTCAACTGGGCAATCATAATTTTTTCATGGCGTATACCCATGTCGGGCATGACTGTGTAGTGGGAAATCACATCATCATGGTGAACTACTCAGCACTTTCGGGCCATGTAGTGGTTCATGATTATGCTAATATTGGGGCTTATGCGGCGATTCATCAATTTTGCGCAGTCGGTGCTTATGCGTTTGTGGCGCGTGCAACGTATGTAACGAAAGACGTGTTACCTTATCTGATGATAGCAGGGCATAATACGTCTGCCTGTGGTATCAATACCGTTGGGCTACGACGCGGTGGGTTTTCATCGGCAGCCATTGACTGTTTGCGACGAGCCTATAAAATTATTTTTCGAAAAGGGCTTACAGTTCAACAGGCACTTGCTGAGCTAGTATTACTTCAGCCAGATTGTCCGGAAGTTATTCCAATGATTGAGGCTCTGAATCAATCGACCCGGGGTATCGTGAGATAACCCCCTATTTTGTAGGTTTCTTATGCTTGATCCCCAGTTATTACGTGATGATCCAGAGGCTGTCTCAAGGCAATTGTTGACCCGGGGATTTCAGTTTGATGGTGCGGTCTTTGTTGCATTAGAAGAGCAACGAAAAGTGCTTCAAATGGCGACCCAAGCCTTGCAGATGGAACGAAATCAACGCTCCAAAGAGATTGGTCAGATGCTTGCACGGAAGGAAGATGCAGCCCCGATGAAAGAAGCCGTTGTTCAATTGACAGCCCTGCTTGATTTTAAAAAGAGAGAGCTGGCAGCGGTGCTGCTACAGATGGATGAAATCAAACTAAGCCTGCCTAATTTGCCTGATTCGTCTGTCCCCATTGGCCTTGATGAACGTGATAATAAAGAGATCCGCCGTTGGGGGGAGGTTGTAAAACAGGCCTTTCAGGTGCAATCACACGACGCGTTGGGTGAAGCTTTAGGACAGATGGATTTTGAACTAGCTGTTAAAATCACTGGCAGCCGTTTTGTTGTTATGAAGGCACAGATTGCGCGGCTGCATCGTGCACTCACGCAATTCATGTTGGATGTACACACTGATGCGCATGGGTATCAGGAGATTTATGTGCCTTATCTGGTGAATCGTGAGAGCTTGCTCGGTACGGGTCAGCTACCCAAATTTGAAGAGGATCTGTTTAAGATAGCAGGGGATGCCCCTTATTACCTCACCTCTACGGCAGAAATTCCTGTTACGAATACGATTCGAGATACCATTTTGGAGGAAGAGTCTTTGCCATTGCGGTATGTATGCCACACCCCTTGTTTTCGCAGCGAGGCGGGATCGTATGGGAAGGACACCAAAGGCATGATAAGACAACACCAATTTGAAAAGGTAGAGTTGATTTGGATCACAACCCCTAACGCTTCTCCTGCAGCTTTAGATCAACTGACGGTCCATGCAGAATCTATTTTGCAACGTTTGGAATTGCCTTATCGTGTGATGGCGCTTTGTACGGGGGATCTGGGTGCGAGTGCTGCAAAAACCTATGATTTAGAAGTATGGTTACCGAGTCAAGGCACCTATCGTGAAATTTCTTCTTGTAGCAATACGATGGCATTTCAAGCCAGACGTATGCAGGCCCGGTATCGACAGAAAACAACCCGAGAGATTGCGTTGGTCCATACATTGAATGGTTCAGGATTGGCAGTGGGCCGCACGTTGGTAGCTGTGCTTGAAAATTATCAAGATAAAGACGGGAACATCCGTATTCCCAAGGTACTGAAGCCCTATATGGGCGGGTTAACACTTATAAAAAGAGTAGGATCATGATGATTTCAAAGACTGTTCTGCCATTGTTATTGCTGCCAATCATGGGCTTCAGTACATCCAATCCTCCTATGGATCAATCTGACTATTGCATGGCCTCAGGCGGTGTGGTGGAAGCCATGCCTGCAGAAATCAATACACATACGGGTTGGGTAAAAGGCCAGTCCAAGTGGTTTTGTAACTTTACGTTGGACCATGCGTTTATTTCCATCGGGCTTGAGACGTTTGCCTCAGAAGAGCCGAGTATTGCTGCTACTTATATCAAAATATTGCCAGAGATTGATTCTCATTCTACTTTGTGGAAAGGATCGTTGATGAATCCTTCTTATAATGTGTGTAAAAATTTGGGTGGTACAGCCATTGCTTTTGTAGCCAGCGGCGGATTTGCTAATGTCCTGGGTCAAACAGATGCTTGTGTTTTTGGTGACGGATCGATGGTTTCCGCTTGGTCATTGATTTATATGGCGAATCATCGAGAAGGATATGATCTGATTAAAGAAAAAGTGAGGGCTACGCCGCTTGCTATACTGCGCGCGACCAGATGATGGCTGCACATAATATCGACGAGTCAAACATATGCGGCGACGGAAGCCATCAGAAGGAAGCCGATGATGACAAAGCTGAAATCGCGTAAATTGCAGCATCGTTCTACCATCACACAACGTTCCAGCCCATGTAAAGTGCCTAAGTAGAGGAAGGTTCCTGCTGAGGTTGCTATCAGGATGGGATCGAATAGGGTAGCGGTTTCTATGCCATGCCCGACATAATATCCGAGGTAAATCCCAAGCGGTGTCATCAGTGCGAAGGCGAGAAAAAAGGCGATGCTTTTTGAGGGGCGCAGGGAGCTTTTATTTAATTGAACGGCAATGGCGAAGCTTTCTGCCCATTTGTGGGTAATGATGGCTAAAAATAACATGATGATCAATGGATATTCATGGCTAAAGCCGAGTGCTGCGCCGAGAACCAACGAGTGAATGGAGAGCATCAACCAGGCTACTAGCGCAAAAGCGGGATGCGTTCGATCATGGTGATGATATAGTTCTTGGCCTAAATGCTCAAACCATAAAAACAGTAAAAAAACGATCCCAGTGATGATATAGGCAAATGGGTAATGATAGCCCATGCGTACAAATAGGGCATTGGATTCTGGCAGCATATGCAGTAAGGCTGCGCCTAAGAAAACTCCTGTGGCTAATGTTTCACCGATGGGTAAGTCTACATGCGCATCTTGTAAGCGTTTTTTAAAGGGATACCAGCCAGCTAATACAATGACGATAAAAATGCTTATAGCAAAAAATAATTTTAGTGTGGCCGTGGCCATAAGACAGGCTTCCTATAGAATCGTGGGCAGTATATTTTTACACAGAAGATTTGGCAAGTGTTATTTCACTATGAGCGACATATAAACGGACCTTCGATATCAAGGGTTGATCGGTCCGATCAGCTTCAATACGTTGGGTGAGGGACGCCCAGTCTTGAAACCCGCTTGAGACAAAGAGATCTACCGCGACGACGCCGTCTAAATAATACAGTGTCCAAGAGTGGAGATCGGGGTATGTCTTTTGCCAAGGATACAATAAAGTCGATTCGAGTGTTTCTCTGGTGGGTAATTGTATCGAGGGCGATAGGACTTCATCATCTTCCGGATCAACGTGTACCGTCACGTCTTTGACATGCTCAATCCCGTTGACGAGAGAAAGATGTACGTTTTGTGCAATAAAATGACCCTCTGATACGGAGAGGTAGGGAGAAACTAGGATGTGGACATCAATGAAAATGTCGCGCCCCATGAGTCGAGTGCGTAGTTGATGAATTTTTTGAACCCCATCCACTTGTAAAATAGCATCGCGGATAGGTGTAATCAAATGGGGATCTACCCCGGTATCAATCAGCTCTTTAACACTGCTCCAGCCATATCGAAGACCCATCTGGATGATCATCGCCCCAACTACCACGGCAGCAAGTGCATCAAAATAAACAACGCCGGCAAAGTTACCAAGGAGGCCAACCAGTACGACAATGGAGGAGGCGGC
>CAMBHM010000002.1 GCA_945867185.1 Legionella genomosp. 1 | reverse complement strand
AACGCTCGTTTATCCGGTGGACCACCGATAAATAGCCACATGTATGATTTTTGCGTGGGCAGGCGGTCTTTTTCTTTCAAGACCTGCACCGGTGTTTCATCGGCGTAAGCAGGTTTGCCGATTTTATCATCCAGTTACTCAGTGTCCCGCGGGTTATCGAGATATTGGCCTCCCCGAACATCGCCTCCTGGCGATAATTTTCTTGCTGAAGTTGCTCTAATTGTACGGCAGAAACAGAGGTCATTTTGATAATTTTGTTAGTGTTTTCATGGGTGTAATTATATCAAAAAACCATATAAAAACAAAGTGTTATTCGGGTTCTGGTTAAGAACCCCCAAAAACGCTCAGTTCAAAATTAAAACAAAATATTTCAAATCAAGCCATAATCAGTTACAATAAACGCATACCGGATAGAAAAGGACAAATTTTATGATACGAATCCCATTAAACGAACCAAGCAACTTTCGTTACATTCGCATTCATCCTGCTAGCAATCACGTTCATCTTCGGGTGCCTATTACTGCGGGCTTTGATATCAGCACCGATAACACGTGTAGATCAGGGCTTGAGTTGAAGGAATTTTTTGAAGCTGGTGCTGTCAGGGAGTTAGAGTCCTATAAAAACACGCTTGAATTTCATCTGCTCTTGCTAGAAGAAGGTGATGCGCGCTACCTTGCCAAAAAAGAACGCTTGGTTCAAATTAACATGTACCTGAATGCCGTCATAAGTATGAGAGGTAACTATAAATCTGTGGTGAACACCGTTCTTGCGAATCCGTCGAATTTATACAGTATTCAATTAAGACCACGGAGTCAAGACCCTTATTCTGTCGTGGTAAATCCGGTCTTTACAATCAATCGAGGCAATGATCGTTTCGGCAATCCATTATCCTCTTTGTACAATAAGATGCATGCGGTTTTTCCTACCGTCACCTTTGGAAGACCTGACCCGCGCGCAGCGCTTACAGCGAAAGCATTGGAGGCCCTGCCCTCCAGTGCCTCGTTTGAAAACATCCAAGAGGTGTTAGCCGTTCAATGTCAGGTACCAGCCGATTTTTTCAAAAAAAGACTTGGTGAGCGGCGTCAAGAGCAAGTAGTCAATAAAGCTTATGTTGATGGAATAATGGGATTTGATGAAGATACAACGCCTGAAGGGTATATCAATGCCCTGCTAGGGCTTTGTGCACCAAGTCTTGAGACGACATTGCAAAGCCCACCTTTTTATCTCAAGTCTTCAGTCAATCCCGATGAAAAAACCGAGCATTTATCGATATTAACGCAATTTTATTTGGGTGTTTTGAATGTCTATTGTCGAGCGAACGGTATCAGCGATAAAAATTTCGGGAAAATTCTGGATAACTCACCTGCTTTAAGTCAAACACTTGTCCATCTTGTGGCACAAGTACTCAGTCGAGGCGAGGATGTAGAGCCGGCACTCATTGTATTTTTCAATGCTCATAAAGAAACATTTCACTTGTCTCGCGAGCTAACGTCCGCGGATAACGATGCGGTTCAACAAAAATTTAACACCACCTATCGCACGGTCACGGCGACCAAAGAGAATCCACACATGGATGATTTCATGCTATTGGATATGGAAGCACATGGCGAAAACGATATCTTTACCACCAGCGACGGTTTAATTTGCACGGATTTTTCGCACATTGCCCATGCCACACCCGAAACCCAAGCCAGACTAGTCGAGATTCGCAATGAGGCACGTGCCCGTCAAGACACGGTCAGGCTTCAAGATGAACCGATGACAACAATAGAAATCGCGCCCGAAACACTCATGGATAAACTCGACGATGTACAATTGGACAAACTTCCTAAAGAGGTTGTCGATGCATGTCACGCGTTACCTGCGTTTAAAGTCCGTGCGCTTTTAGATGATGTCGCAAAAGGCAAGCAAGAAGAGGCCAACACTATCTTGCAATCAGCTGGGGACAAACAGACACTCTTGAGAACACGCGGTAAATTTACCGACTATTCAGGACGGACCTTTCATTGTACGGCTTATGAGTACGCCTATTGGGCGAAAGATACCCATATGCAACGTATGTTAGAACGCCATATGAATGATGATATCAAAGCACTGATGTTAGACAAAGTGAACGAGATGGAACGCTCAGGCCTGGCTTATCAGCAGCATGGGCTATCCTACAAAAATGCACATTATGACATGAGTTTTATTCTGAAAGACTTGAATGTCGATGAATTTCACCGTTTAAAAACGATGCTAGGCCAACGCCAAAATAAACTAAATACAGCCACAGAGCACAATTATAAAACGGTATCCTTTACGGCAACAGAGTATGAACAGCTTAAAAAAGCGTTGGCACAGCAGCACAAGCGCCGCTTTATACCGACGGGTTCTGCCTATTTTCAATTACTCTGCTATGTAACGTACCCCGTGTTCTTTATCGCCTCCCTTTTTATCCCATCACCGGCTAAAAAGCTCAGCAACAAATTGAAATTTGATTTCCATTCATTGGTTACAGCTCTTGATACGTTCGTGACTAACTACGATAAATGGACTTATCACGAGCAAGACATGGCCTGGATGTCGGTGGGCAAGGCTCAGCGGGATGTTCCAGCCCATATCGCTCATGAGTATTGCAGACCAGACCGGTCGTTTGACCCGTTGCCTTCATTTAATGAAGAAACGTTGCCACGGCGGCTTACTTTGGATAATTACGTTACTGCTAATTCATCTTGGTTCCCGCTATCGGCTTCATCTTCTGGTCCCGGTTTCGATTTTGCATTACTGGCGGCATCTTCGCCGCTGCTGCGGCCCTTCGCCCTTCGGCACGTGGTGGGCGGCCGTGATGGCACGGCCCTTTGCGGTCCCGGCCTTGATTTGGCGGCCGTTAGCCGCCTTGATGAAGTGAGAACCGTCGATCTCACGCTTTCGCGAGAGCATTTAAGCCCGCCGGCGAGTACCCCTGGTATGTCCGTGTAGTCTCATGGATCACGTCTGTCGCGATGCTCGCAGCAGTTGTGTCCCAGCAGACCGCTAAAAACCATACCAGTAATTCCTGAGCTTGCCAGCTTTGTGACGATTTCACCCACCACGCGCACCAACGACGCAAGTAACTCTTGATTCGGTGGGCAGAAATCCCATCAGTAACCATTTGCTTAACTTGTTCGCGTGCATTTCGTAACGTTCTCGCATGCGGAACGATATTTTCATGCAGAGATTTCGAATGCCATAATCTGGATTTTTGTAGCCCCGAGGCGTTTCAATTGGATTTTTAATGATGTTTTCCAACATTAACTGTACATTTGGGTCGCTATAATGACGTTTAACGTCTTCAATCAATAAATGGTGTCGAATCGATTTGTAATAGGATTTGATATCGGCGCGGATGATGTATTTAGGTTGTTGTAATGTTAGGGCTTCCTTGATACGCTGCGTTGCTAATTTAACACCACTAGGGCCATGCAAATGGTAACAGTTTGGGTTCATGATATGTGCAAATGTGGGCTTTAACTGTTTGAGCAATAAATTTTGCAAAATTCGGTCAGACAAATGCAGTTGGTCAACCATTTCATCTTTAAAATAGTGTCGCTTAAGAAAGCGCGGCGTATAGGTTCCATTAATGATCGCTTGAACATCATGGGTTAACCAGTCACTGATATTTCTAGCCATCAAGTGAACTTCGTGATTGGGGTGAGCATACCGCTTTCGCTTATGAATGCCTGCAAAGAGCTTGCTTCCCGCATTCATCATGCTTACAAAATCCCATCGCCTCATGGCACTCCAACTATTACGTTTCATTTGCTGTGTTCAAAAAGTGCTTCCGCAATGCCTGCTTTTTCTATCGCTGCTTGAGACATCCCTTTAGGGCGTCCGCCTTTCCGTCCACGTGCGCGAGCAGATTTGAGCCCAGCCTGGGTTCGCTCACGAATTAACTCTCGCTCAAATTCTGCCAGTGTCGCAAAAATACCAAAAACCATTCTACCTTGCGCGGTTGATGTATCAGTTGGATCGTTCAAACTGATTAAGCCAATTTTTTTTCTCGATCAGTTGATTGGTTAAGTGGATAAGATGAGCCAGATTGCGCCCAAGTCTATCCAACTTCCAAATAACCAAAACATCGTCTTCGCGAATATTTCGCATAATTTCTTCAAGCATGGGTCTTGCTGTTTTTGCACCACTAGCAATTTCTTCATGAATTTGATCGCAACCTGCTTTTCTAAGGGCATCAACTTGGAGCACTACAGTGTCGCTTTTAAAAAGGGTACTTAGAAACGTCGTTCCATAAGCTAATAACGTAACCGCCACCGCCAGAGCCGGTAGGTTTTGCCGCAAGGGCTCCAGCGGATCGTAACTCTTGGATGTGAGTTCGTAAATCATCATTGATGAGTCCCCATTGTTCGAAACAGGTTTCTGCTTTGTTTATAGCAGTTGCAAGGGCAGGCAAGGCATTGGATGAGGCGTTTTCTAGTGCTGCTTGTGCCTCTGTAACGCTTTCGACCATGAGTTGATCAATATTTTCTGCGCGTGTTGGATTGGTTTTCCACAGAGTTTGTACTTGTTGAATACATTCGGCAGTGATTCCTCGATGCGATGAGGCGGATAATCGCCAGATAGGCTCCCAGTGTTGACGGATTGGAGTACAGTGTCCCGCTTTGAAATACAGGCCTGAGGACGCCATCGCGCCAGCAATATCTAGGCCACTACTTTGACCATGAAAAAGGTGTTCTAATTGTGTTGCAAATTCAAACAAAGAGCAGTTGAGTCCATAGGACCATTCAAACCAGCGAGCTAGGGCGACACAGAGTGCTGCAGAGGCACCCAATCCTGAGCCAATGGGGATGGTGCTTTTAAGATGAAAGTGCCCTGTTAATCGTTCATCTTGTCGATGTAATAGAGCTTGGCCCCGTTTCAGGGCTTTGAAAAGTAGATCTGAGATGAAATGATCTTGTGCTCCCTCGGTTTTGGTTGTTACCTCAATAGTTGAGTAACGATACTGAAGTATTAATTGTTTTTCAAGTAATGGAAAGACCAGTGCGCCATGCTGGCGAATAACAGCATGCTCTCCAGCTAAAATCCATTTCCCATGGGTAATTGTTTCAAAATCATAAGACATCATAACGACCTACCAGTTGATCGCATTTGAAACGCTCTGCTAGACGTGCTTGGTCGGGTCGGTAGAGTAAGTGGATGTTGGGGCCTGCGTCCATAGTGACGATGGGGCCGTCATGATTTTGTTGCCATAATTGTTGCACAGAGGACAATATGGCTTCGCAAGCTGGTGTAATATAGGAAAACGGGGCACTTGCGGTGGCAAATAATTGGTGAAGATCTTGAAATTCATCCCAACATAATTGGTAAATTTTTAGCCAATTACGCGTTGAAAATGCATTCAGTAATAGGTGTAAACGTTCTGTTGCACGTGTTGATCGAGTTGCATAGAGGGGACTTGATTTGATTCTTATATGCGCCTCACTGGAGGATACCTTTTTTTCTCCATGACTTATCACAATGGCTTGATGGAGCAGTGTGTCATAGGGCAGGGTAGTGGCTGTGACAGTTTCTCCATCCCAGAGAGCCCATGGCGAGAAAAAAGATCGACAAGATGATCCTGAGCCTGCTCGGCTGAGGGAGGCTTGTGTTGCAATCGAAGGGATAGGTCTATCAGTGATCTCGCATAAGGCGGCTATAGCACATTGAGTGAGTGCTGCAAAACTGGAAGCAGAGCTAGCAAGGCCGCTGCCTAGTGGGAAATTATTGCTTGATCGAACAATAAAAGCGCCTGAATAATTAGCCCATCCTTTCAATCGGGCCAGATGCTTTAAAAATCGATGTTGTGCTGTTGGAGTAAGTGTGAAATCAGAGGATAACGATTTCCAGAGATCTTCGTTGCCGTTGTGTGCTTCAAGTTCGACATGCGTAACCAAGTTATTTAAGGTATAAGAGAGGGAAGGATTCATGGGAATATTTTGTTCGGTATCGAGCTTCCCCATATATTTGATGAGTGCGATGTTCGAAGGCGCTTTAGCAAACCAGTGCATTGTTAGTCTCTATGTTAGTGGCCCGGGGCATCATGCCACAAGAACTTATGCAGCTGGTATTGAAAGCGCACAGGCAGTCGGTCTTCGAGGATCCAATCAGCAAGTTTCGTCGGATCTAATTGTCCAAAACTGGGCGAAAAAAGAAGGAGGGCATGCTGGTCTAAATGATGTTCGGTAATCATACGGGTAGCCCATTCATAGTCTTCTCTGCTACAGAGTACAAATTTGATTTGATCCTCTGGTTTGAGGTGTGTCAAATTTGTAAACAAATTTTTTTTAGATTCACCGGAGTCGGGTGTTTTTAAATCCATGACAATCATGACGCGCTTATCTACGTTTGCGATATCACGAGCGCCACTTGTTTCAAGCGAGACAAAAAACCCGTTGTCGCATAGTGCGGTTAAGAGATCGATACAACCCAGTTGAGCAAGCGGTTCGCCTCCAGTAACACACACTCGTGGACAATGATAAGCGGCTACTTGTTTTAAGATTTCTTCCAGCGTATGAAGTTGTCCGCCTTGAAAAGCATAAGTCGTATCGCAGTAGTGACAACGCAATGGGCAGCCGGTTAGCCGAACGAATACCGTCGGCCAACCCACTGTGCTGGATTCTCCCTGCAAGGAATAAAAGATCTCGGTAATACGGAGGGTGCGTTGATCCCTGTTTTGACGACCCATTGACTACGTACCATGTGAAGGAGCAGGTGCACCTGTTAAGGATTCTAATTTGGTTCTTGCAAGTTGTGCGGTGTTCGTTCCAGGGTAAGCAGTGATGACCTGTTGTAAATGTTCAATGGCAGATTGAGTTTGACCTGTTGCAGCCATCGCATAGCCTACTTTCAAGAGGCTTGCTGCTGATTTGCTGGAGGAAGGAAATTGTTGTAATACTACATTGAAATGGACCATGGCTTCAGGATAGTTTTTTTTTACAAGATGTAGCTCACCAAGCCAGTATTGCGCATTGGCAGTATACCCCCCTTGAGGGTATTTGATAACGAAGGCTTGCATGGCTGGAATAGCATCGTCAAATCGTTTGCTTTTGATGAGCTCGTAGGCCGCGAGATAACTGATTTGTTCTTCAGCGGGATTGGTTCGTAGCACCTTGCTAGTGGGAGGTAAAGTGGCTGATTTGGTTGTTGTATTAGTGATAACGGGCGCTATGATGGGTGTTATGGCAGCTGATTTGATAGGCGTCTGTTGAAGTCTTGTATCCAAATCTTTATAAAAGGTAAGTTGTTGTTGCTTTAATAATTGTAGCTCATGCACTTGGACTTCTAACTGGCCGCGTAACTCTTGGAGTTCTTGCTGTAAGCCCTGAAATTTATCTAATAATGTAGCATTGTTGTTCGCGTGGGTATTGGTTGACTCAGTGCGATCACTCGCCAAGGCTGTTTCCTCATCACGATCGGAGGGGATCGTTTCTGAACGAGCAACAGGCCGCTCGTAAGCGGCTTGTTGTTCATCAAGTAGGGCAAAGTTTTCGCTATCATCCACCACGGGCGCTTCTGAAAAAGCCACGAATGGAAATAGACAGGCGAGACAAGCCGCTTTGAGAAAACGAGTGGGGCGACTCATCGGGTCGCCTCATAAGTTAATTCAACACGACGGTTTTGAGCATGTGAGGCTTCATCGTGTCCAAGATTAGCTGGGCGTTCTTTGCCGTAGCTGACTACTCTCATCTGATTGCGGCCAACGCCTGCCATCCGGATTAGTTCAGCAACGGTATTGGCTCGACGTTCACCAAGGGCGACGTTGTACTCCCGGCTACCTCGTTCGTCGGTATTTCCTGCGATAAGAATGTTAGCACCTGGGTGTGTTTTGAGGTAATCCGCTTGCGCGTTGACAGAAGGTACATATTTGCTTTCTAGCGTGCTGTTGTCATAGGAAAACAGATAAATTTGGTTGTGTGGTGCTTGCGTGGTATACATTTCGCCAGCTTCTTGCCCATCAAAATGGTTGGATTGTCCAAGGCCATGTGCCTGTGCACCGCCCCCATTCATTTGATCGAGATCTGCGCTGCCTGGTGTTTTAGAACAAGATGCGAGTAATAAAACGCTTGCAGCCACTAGGCCCAATTTTAAAAACGATTTGGCAGTCATTCGAGATCTCCTTGTTGAAAATTACATTTAAACCACATGCTGTGATCACTGGTTATTGGGTGTACCATGTCTCATGGCGCTTCATTGTACAATTATTTTAATGGGATCGCTACTCTCTCCTTGTCCTAAACACGGTGTTTATCGTGTTTGGTTTGTGTTATCACGAAGGAGGATACTCGGGCTGTGAAGGCCCGTGCAGCGTTATTGGCTGCGAGGACTCCACCATAGGGGGTATCGGTTGGACAAGGAATGCGTTGGCGTATGATGGTTGATGCAACCACTCGATTGTCGTTTGTATGCGTGAGAACAATATTGGCAGCAAACTCGAGCGTGCTTGGTTTAGTGAGGAAATTTTGTTGTAGGGCTAAAATTTGGGTGTCTAACCGGTAATCTGCTTTGTCCACATAAGGGCTTGAGACCACCGCGAAGAAATAGCCGGTTTTTTGTAAGCTTTCCATTATGAGGGGGTAGATCATGTTGGCGGGTGAGCTTATCCAAGCGTTATGCACAAACGTGCTCAATTCAAATGGTTTTTGAACATAATGCATTTGCTCGGTTTGATAACCGGCCATGGCTTCGGGTTGAGAAATGGCAATGGAGAGGGTTGATTGTGTCGGCGCTAGGTGGACGGTACTGTAAGCATCTAATGTGTAATAGTTGCTGATGGGTGGCTTGATGGGGGAGCATGCGATTTGTAATCCCAGTAAGCCTAATATGAGGGTGCAGTATAGATTTTTCACACTTATTCTCCCGGTCCAGATTGGGGGGGGGTGTTACCGCGAATGACAACGGATGGATTTTGGCGTACTTGGACACTGACTTTCTCGAGGTTAGCCGCTATCAGATCTAAACGATGCAGTAGAACGATCAGGGGGGGGATCGTTTGCTGCGAGATTTTATCGATGGCTTCTTTTCCAGAATACATGGTGAGCGTGACCTGTTTGCCAGCTAGAGACATATCAGTTGCCATGCTATTAAATTTCTTAACACTACTGGATAAGTCTCGGATGAGTTTTGGTAGATCTTGAAGGCTTTCATCTAAACTCTTCGAATTTTGTGCTACAACGTCAGAGACAGTTTGCAGGTTAGCAAGTGATTGTTTAAAAGACTTGGCATTTTCTTTATCGAAAATACGCTTGATGCCAATGCTGACATCATTGATATTTTTTTCAAGTTGACTTAGAAAAGAGGCTTTATAAGGAATGACTGGGTAAGGTTCCCCGGGTGTTTTTTGCAAGGGGAAGGGGGCTGGCGAACTTGCTGACAAGCCCAAGTAGGTTGTTCCGGTGATCCCTTGATTGATTAATGTTGCGTGGGTGCTGACGGTGATGGGTGTACCATCCTCTATTTTAATTTGAATTTTGACTTGTTGGGGATCAAATTGATTGAGTTCAATTTTATGGACGAGACCTACTTTGACACCATTGTATTTCACGACTGAATCATCACTTAATCCAGAAACTGCTTCGTTGACATAGATTGTATAGAAACCATATTGTTTACTGTCAAATCCGACAGATAACCAAACCCCCGCAGATAATAAACCTGCGACAAGAATCAGGACGATGAGACCAACAAGTGTATAATTTGTTTTTGATTCCAAGTCGTTTACTCCTTACTGTGCTGACTGAAATATTCGGCAATCAACGGGTGTGGATGTGTCATTAATTCATGAATCGGTAGAACAGCCAATATTTTCCCCTCTCCAATGAAGGCGACTCGGTTGGTACATCGTTTGATAGATTCAATGTCGTGGCTTACGATTACCACCGTTAAATTCAACGCATCTCTTAAAAATACAATAAGCTCGTCAAATTGTCTTGCACTGAATGGATCTAATCCTGTGGTTGGCTCATCAAGAAACAATAACTCCGGATCCATGGCAAGCGCTCTTGCTGCTGCTGCCCGTCGCTGCATACCACCACTTAACTCAGCAGGTAGCTTGCTGGCTGCCTCCTTAGGTAAGCCCACAAGACTTAATTTCAAGAGGGCTAGATTTTGCATAAACTGTGGATCAAGTGTGGCGAGCTCTCGCATCGGGAAGATGATATTTTCAAGCACGGTCATCGCTGAAAAAAGCGCACTATGCTGAAACAACATGCCCCAGCGTCGCCGCAATGCATTCGCTTCAGACTCAGTGAGTGTGCTTAAGTCTTTTCCGAAAATGCGAATACAACCGGCGGTTGGTTTCTGTAACATTAATAAACTTCGTAGTAAGGTGGTTTTACCGCTGCCACTGCCACCGATGATAGCAAGAATCTCTCCTTTCTCTATCGTTAGATTGAGGTCGGCATGGACCCACTGTCCGCCTAGAAAATTGTTTAACCCCGTGATTTCAACGATGGGTGCGCACTGATTAGACATCTAGCCAACCATAGACGACGGAAAAAAATGCATCTGCAATGATGATTAAGAAAAGGGCTTGTACCACACTTTTCGTTGTTTGTTTGCCCACGCTATCAGCGCTGGCTTCTACACGGAATCCCTGGAAACAACCGACCAATGCAATAAGGACGGCAAATGCAGGGGCTTTATATAACCCTAAAAGCAGTTGTTTTAATCCTACGGAATCTTGTAATCGAGTGAGAAAATCTAAATACCCAATGTGCAACATGAATTTAGACATGAGCATGGCACCTAGAATGCTAAAAAAATCGGACCAAAAAATCAATAAGGGGAAGACAATTAACAAACCAAGGACCTTGGGCACTACTAAGAACTCAATAGGAGAGAGTCCCATCGTGTTTAAGGCATCAATTTCCTCATTGATTTTCATGCTGCCAATTTGAGCTGTGAAGGCGGAACTAGTACGTCCTGCAATGATGATAGCAGTGATTAAGGGGGCAAACTCCCGGAAAATAGCTATGCCGGATAAATAAGCGATAAAAATGTTGGCGCCGTAGGTCTCAAGCTCCAGCCCCATTTGATAAGCAAGCACCACGCCGATTAAAAAAGACAACCAAGCGACAATAGGGAGTGCAGTGACGCCTGCTGCATGGATATTTGCAATGATGCTCGGGAATTGGAGTCGACGCCAATCAGCCATGGCGGAAAACAATTTGTCGCTCAAATTCCCGATTAAAATGATCAACCCATCTAGTTGATTGAGCTTGAGAATAGCCTCTTTCCCAACGTGATATAACGGACTACGTTTTTGAGGGACGGGTGGTGAATAGTGTAGTGCGTCTTTTTTGCTTTGAATCAAAGTCAGTAATTGATGTTGATGGTCATTGAAGTCAATCAATGTGATCTGGTTTTTTTGTTGTTCAAAGGCATCGATACATTGTACAAGTGCTAATGCACCAGCACTGTCGAACTGTGTCAGCGCAGCTCCACTGATAAAAAGTGTTTGATCACTGGGCAGAGCAGTCTGTGAAAACGTATTTTTCAAATCATGAAGATGAATGATAGACCAAGCGCCCTGGCATATATAGCGGGTTGTGTTGTTATCAAAAACCAAGTTGGCGGGTTGTTGGGGGCTTGTCATGGTCGCTTTTATTTACCCCGGTAGCTTAGAATCATAAGGTATTATGAGGGTTAGCAAAATACCTGAGATGATTTTCCAGTATTATGGTAAAATTCAAGCCATTTTTGATGAGGCAATGGGAGCGTTATGTCAGTTGATTATACGCAATTTGAAAAAAGAAAGCAGGATCATATTGAATTGGCACTGATGAGTGTGAATCAAGCAAGCGAGCTGCATGCGTTTGACAGCATCATGCTTCAACATGAGGCGTTACCTGATTTGGACTTTTCAGACATCTCCATTGCAGGTACACGGTTGGGTTCTGCAGTGGCTAAACCCTTTATAGTATCCTCCATGACGGCAGGGCATAAGGACTCGGTGGATATCAATCGTTGTCTCATTGAAGCTTGCGCTGACAGCGGTTGGGCCATGGGAGTGGGATCTCAGCGCCGTGAATTAACAGATCTCAGTGCAGCGACCGAATGGCAATGGTTACGCAAGGATTATCCAGAAGTCAGTTTGTTGAGTAATTTAGGTATCGCTCAATTAATTGCTACTCCTTTGGCGAAGATTCAGCGTTTAACAGATGCCTTGGCAGCGGATGCGTTGATTATTCATTGCAATCCTCTACAAGAATGTATACAGCCGGAGGGGACTCCCGCATTTAAAGGCAGTTGGCATGCTTTAAGTACGCTGGTGAGAGGGCTGCCCCTCCCGGTGGTAGTGAAAGAAACAGGATGTGGATTTTCAACCTCAACCTTGACACGTCTGAAGGATATTGGCGTTGCAGCGGTTGATGTGAGCGGTTTAGGGGGGACTCATTGGGGTCGTATTGAGGGGCATCGTGCTTTAGATGACTCTGTACGTGCTCATGCCGCTGCGGTTTTTCATAATTGGGGGGTGGATACAGTACAAAGTGTGCGCAATGCCGCATCGCTACCGCCAATGGTTGAAATTTGGGGATCAGGGGGGGTTCGTCACGGTTTGGATGCGGCGAAGCTGTTTGCATTGGGTGCCTCAACGGTGGGGTTTGCAAAGCCAATGCTACAGGCTGCTCTCAAAGGCAGTGAGGCGGTACTTGAAGTTATGGCCTCTATAGAATATGTATTGAAGGTCGCCATGTTTTGTACCGGATCTCGTTTTTTATGCGATCTGA
The DNA here is from genome assembly GCA_945867185.1 of Legionella genomosp. 1. Lineage (GTDB taxonomy): Bacteria > Pseudomonadota > Gammaproteobacteria > Legionellales > Legionellaceae > CAMBHM01. The sequence continues at coordinate 8,246 of CAMBHM010000002.1, read as the reverse complement.
AGGAGAAGTTATGTCGTTAGTGCCAGAAGCAGGGGCGTTATTCCAAGGGTTTTCTAAATTGTCTCGGGAAGACAGATTTCAACGCTTATTGGACTTAGGTGCCTTGACGCCTGATGATGTGCTGTATTTGTTGCAAGGAGGCATTCATGACATGGGGCTTGCTGACAAACTCATTGAGAATGTGATTGGTTATTTTCAATTGCCTTTAGGTGTTGCAACACATTTCTGTATCGATGGGCGTGATTATGCTATTCCGCTTGCTGTTGAAGAAACCTCAATTATTGCGGCATTATCTAAAACAGCCAAATGGGTCAGACAATGTGGTGAAATTACTACCAAAGTACGCGGACATTGTATTCTTGGACAAATTCAACTGGCCTCTATAAAAAATTATGACAAATTCTCTCGCATTCTTGCAGAAAATAAACAATTTTTGATTGAAAAAGCCAATGAGGATGTGGCTCAGAGTATGGTTCAACGTGGGGGTGGTGTGGTTGATTTGCAATGGCGTACATTACGGCGTGCAGATGGCGCTGATATGGTCGTGATCCATTTATTGATGGACAGCTGTGATGCCATGGGGGCCAATATTATCAATCAGGTGTTGGAGTACTTGAAAGCACCGATTGAGCAGCTGACAGGAGAGCAAGTCAACCTCTGTATCTTATCTAATTTAAATGATCAAAAGCTTACTACAGCAACTGTGACGATTCACGATGTGGAAGCTAATTTAGGTCTACGGTTACAAGAAGCGTCGTTGTTTGCCGAGATGGATCCCTATCGGGCTGCTACGCATAATAAGGGTGTGATGAATGGCATTGATCCCGTATTGATAGCGACGGGGAATGATTGGCGCGCAGTTGAGGCAGGGGTGCATGCTTTTGCGGCCCGTTCGGGACAGTATCAAGCTATCAGCCGTTGGCGGTACCATCAGGGGACCTTAACAGGTGAGTTGACTGCCCCCATTATTGTTGGGACGGTTGGCGGTGTAACTGCTGTGCATCCCACAGCAAAACTTTGTTTGCGTATGATGGGGATTGAATCATCTAATCACTTATCTAGAGTAATCGCAGCGGTTGGATTGGTGCAAAATTTGGGGGCAATGAGAGCGCTGTGTACAGAGGGCATCATACAAGGACATATGAAACTACATATTGATAATTTGCTCATGGTGGCCGGTGCCACAGAAGGGGAGGTGCCTGTATTAAAGGAGCGCTTACAAGATTGGTTAATAATGAATAAACGTATCAGTGTTAATAATGCGTGTGATTTACTGGCTGAGTTACGAGACGCATGAAGTGGTCTATTCCCGCTAAAACGTTTCTTGTGGGCGAATATGTGGCCATGATGGGTGCGCCAGCCATTGTGTTGACAACGACGCCTTGTTTTGAAGTGACGCTTACTTCGGAGCCTGGTTTTCAAGGTGTGCATAAAGAGGCACCCGTTTCCCGTTGGTGGCAGGGGCAGAACCATCAGCTTGCAGGCTTACTTTGGCAGGATCCTTATGATGGTATGGGTGGGCTTGGGGCGTCAAGCGCGCAATTTTTAGGGGCTTATCTAGCTAATCAATTTCTTCGAGAAGAAAAGCCACAAGCAGATGATTTGCTGGCATCTTTTGAAGGCCTAATCACTATACATAAAGGCGCGCGTCCTAGTGGTTATGATCTGTTGGCGCAGTTTCATCAAGGGTGTGTTTATCTTGATCGGAGGAAACATCACTATGAAAGTCATCCCTGGCCGTTTCAAGAGTTGGCTTTTTTGTTAGTCCATACGGGTCAAAAATTGGCAACGCATCAGCACTTAGAAACGCTCACATTGCCCGATCAAATGGAGGTCTTGGTAGCGCTTGTTGAGCAAGCAAGAAAGGCGTTTGAAGACAAAAAAAGCGAGCAACTGGTGGCTGCAGTGAATGGATATCATGAAGCGTTGCATCGTATGCATCTTGTAGCAGATCATAGTCTTACGCAAATGGCGTCCTTGAGAAGCCACTCTGATGTATTGGCAGTTAAAGGATGTGGAGCCATGGGGGCGGATGTAATAGTGATCCTCGTGCCGATGAATAAGCTTGCATCTGTCAGTCGTAGGGTGACTCAACAGGGTTTTCGAGTCGTTGGAAGCAATTTACAACTATACTACGCGCACTCATAATCTGTTTCATGAAAATATTCTTATTAAAAGACTTGAAATTTGACCTTTATCCGGTATGATCTCAGCCTCTTTAGGGCCGTTAGCTCAGTTGGTAGAGCAGGAGGCTTTTAACCTCTGTGTCATAGGTTCAAATCCTATACGGCCCACCACCTTAAAGAATAGACGTCATCACATGCAGCTGTATTCATTATTGATGATGTAGTATGGTTGTTTGTGTCGGGCCGTTAGCTCAGCTGGTAGAGCAGGAGGCTCTTAACCTCTGTGTCATAGGTTCGATCCCTATACGGCCCACCAACTTCTCCTTAAGAGAAGTGTCCCTACATGCGCTCGTAGCTCAGCTGGATAGAGTACTTGGCTTCGAACCAAGGTGTCGGGGGTTCGAGTCCCTCCGAGCGCACCATATTTTACCCATTATAATCAAATAGTTACCTAATTTGTCCATTTGCGCAAGCACTTGGTTTTCAATAAAAATGTGGCATAAACGTGACACAGATATCAAAGATGTTTTTAAGAAAGCCTTATGGCATAAGACTTTTAGCCTGAGGAAAGCACTTAGTTTTGTGACGTAACATATTTTTGAAAACATACTTCAAAAGAACCCAATATATGGTATTATTGAAGTATGTTTTCAAAAAAAGAAGACTTATGCCTCCCGATAAACCATTTGAAAGTCAGGGATTTCGTTTACTTCAAGAGCTCTTTTGTCGTGGTAAGCGCGTTTTTGAGATACAAGATATTAAAAATGCGGCTATCGCACAAAAAATTCCGTTGAATCAGCTTAAAAAAATCGTTTCTAACCTAGCTAAACACGGCCGCTTATTAAGATTACGCCGGGGGATTTATGTTGGAATAGGATTGCTTCCTGAGCAAACGAAGGCGCCTGCATTTGTTATTTCTGCTTTTTTAATTCAACCGTCTGTAATTAGCCATTGGTCTGCGCTGCAGCACCACGGGTTAACTGAACAAGTTCCACATACCATTACTGCATCTACTTCCAAGAAAGTGATCACGCCTTCTATGCGAGTAAGCGATAAACCCTCTTCCCACAAAAAACATGCCTGGGTTATTGATGGCATTCGTTATGAGTATATCACCATAGCCAAAGAGATATTTGATTTAGGTATTGAGACGATATGGATTCCATGGGCCGGGGAAGATGGATTCTATAAGGTTAAAATTACAGATAAAGAGCGCACCTTACTCGATATGTTTAACCATCCGAAAATATTTGGTGGCATAGGTGAAGCATTAGGTGTATTAGAGAACGCATTAGGCGATATCGACATTGAAAAATTGGTGCATTATGCAATCAAATACAACAAAAAATTCTTAGTTAAACGCTTAGGATGGGCGCTAGAATCTTTTAATGTTGAAGAAAAATACCTCAAACCTTTATTAGCAGCTCCTATTCACCATTATTGTCGTCTTGATCCATCAGCACCAGCAATCGGTCCGTGTAATAAGCGTTGGATGATCCAAGATAATTTAACAGCGAAGAATAAATGAAACCATTGCGATTAAAGATACAGGATGAAGTCACATTAAAACAGACACCAATGCATGTCATTGAAAAGGATTATGCTTTGAGTTACGTTTTGGGTGGTATTGCCCAACATCAAATATTGGCACATTCCTTGATATTTAAAGGAGGGACTGCGCTTAAGAAAATTTTTTTTGGCGATTATCGCTTTTCAGAGGATCTCGATTTTTCAGCCATTAACGCGCCAATCGGAGATGTTCTCGAGAAGTGCTTAAACGAAGCTGCGCAGTTAACAAAGAAACTATTGAATAACTATGGTCCATTTGATATTCAACTGAAACGCTATCCCGAACGCGCACCACACCCAAAAGGGCAAGATGCATTTAATGTGCTGGTAAAATTTCCCTGGCATTCAGAAACATCAGTATGTCGAATCAAATTAGAAATTACCCACGATGAACCAGTTATTTTACCTCCGATTTATCAAGTGATTTTGCATGAATATGATGAAAAAATAGATGGGACAATTGCTTGTTACTCGATAGAGGAAATTATTGCAGAAAAATTACGAGCTTTATTACAAACCCATCAGAAACTCATTACACGTGGTTGGAATAGGCCCAGAGCACGAGATTATTATGATCTATGGTGCATATTTAAGAAATACAGCACTACTGTGAATAATAACCAGTTGATGGTGATATTAAATAAAAAATGCATACATCGAAATGTATCTTATCAGCACGTGGAAGATTTTTTTACTCCAGAGCTAACTAAAGAAGCGCATAGCCATTGGCAGGCCACCCTAAATGTATTAGTCCGAGAACTCCCTGAATGCAAACAAGTTCTCAATGAAACCTATGGCTTTGTTAAAAAACTTTTGAACTGATCCCTAAGATAATAAGGAATATGATGAGCACTATAGAAACGGAATTACTTAAACATGGGCACTCAAATAATGATGCCAAGGATGATAAAGCTCATCCTTGGCGAATATGCCCATTGGGCCAGCATTTTGTTCGCACGCATACTGAACACATCCCACCTTCCAGAGCACATCCACAGGGTGAGATCATCACTAGACATGAACATTGCGCCCACAATCCATCTCATAAGGACATGCTTTCGTTAGATGAGATTCATGTGGTCTCAAGTCAACATTTTGAAAACCTTTCTGGGCCCCCTACAGCTGGTGTTTTGACTGAGTTTGGTAGAGCCGATCATTATGATCAGCTGATCCGTGGCTGGGTTAAATATTGGAATGATGTTTTTGAATTTGATGAGCCATTAAATCCAAATGTGATCAAGGCATTGATGGCTACTGAATCCAGCTTTGATGAAAAAGCTATCAGTAGATATCAAAGAAATCGTGCTCGTGGACTACTACAGATTACTGAGCAAACTTTACATATTTTAAATGACCATAAAGGTGAGCTCAGCAATTATCTTATGTTTATTAGGGCACAAGATCTTTTTGATCCATCAGTTAATATTTGCTGTGGGGTACGTTGGTTGTTTAGGAAACAAATCACTGCTTCTTCAAGACTAGGACACAATGCAACTTGGGAAGAGGCAGTGATTGAGTATAAGTCTTATTGGGACGAGATGGATGGGGATAACATCCCAAAAGGAATAATCAAGTTTCGAAAATACTATCAAATGTTGGAAGGCAAATAGCATGTATTGCCACGGACTTCATAAGGAAATAATTTTTATTGTATTATTCTGTGTTTCAACGAATCTATTTAGCCTGAATCTAGAGAGCCAAGAAAAATACCTAAGGGTAATCCTGAAAGAAGACTATGGCATTCTCAGCAAAAATGATTTGGCTGCTTATATACGAGAGGTGAAGCCTGCCATATTTTCTGGAAAAATTGACATGAATTATTATTACTGGCAATGTTTCCCTAGAGAAAATGTTAGCATCACCCTTCGTGATATGGGCCATTCATCTGAAGATATAGGTAACATCGAGAACTATGGAGATTTACTTATCAATGCATGGTCAGGAGATGGGGTGTCCAATGAGTATTCTATGCGTAGGCCATGGGCTATTGATGAGGAGGAAAAAGTATTTCATAGATGGCAAAGGCTCATGAAAAATGAAAAATATGTCTGTCTGGCCGGCAGTATAGGACAAACCGACAAAAAGATAAAAAACAATAAGCTTTACATCAAGTACTCTTGGGTTTTTGAAAAAATAAAAACCAAAAAAGGATGTGATTCCTATTTTGAAAAGCGATGCAATCATGCAGAACCCTAAAACAGGCTGTGTTCAGTTGCTCTTAATTGCACAGGAACGGATGGCTCGAATGATTGGTAAGGACAGTCATGACCAATAATTACTGTGTCATAAATTGTGGCATGACTGTGGCAGCGCCAGGCAGTTCTAGGCCGTTCTAGGCAGTTTTTCGATGATTTGATGCGTAGCAAGGTATTGATTTATAAGGCTTTTAAAACTAGAGCATCAGGCTTCGAACCAAGGTGTCGGGGGTTCGAGTCCCTCCGAGCGCACCATTTAATCAACAACTTAGCTCAAAACGTGCCGTAAAAACCAAGTTACAGTGACGAAAACGTGCCAGAATTTTTTGTAATTCTTTCAGCCGCGGTCTTCAAATGGTCACTTGAAAGGTGCGCATAACGTAACACCATTTCATATTCTGACCATCCACCTAATTGCTGTAGTTCTTGCAATGAGGTACCATTTTGCACATGCCAACTTGCCCATGTGTGACGTAGGTCATGCCAACGAAAATCTTTGATTCCTGCCCGAACCAACGCTTTTTGCCAAGCATGATTATTACATCGCGTAACTGGCTTACCAAAATAGGTAAATACAAATATGGGGTGTAAGCCCTTTTGTTTTTCTATAATGGCGATTGCCTCAGAGTTTAGAGGAACAGGGATTGCCTTCTTTGTTTTAGATTGATCAGGGTGAATGAGCGCATGTTTTCTAATTAAATCCACTTCACTCCACTGCAATTTAGTCACATTTGATTGGCGTAAGCCTGTTGCTAAAGTAAAAGCTGCCATATCTTTCAAATGATTTGGTAGCTGCAGAAGCAATTTATCAGCCTGTCCCTCGCCTAACCAACGTATACCTGGATGCTAAGAAAAACTGATCCACTTACGCTAATTAAAATTGATCCACCAAATGCACACAAGACACCATGAGTTATTGTTAAGTATTGAATAAAGATAAGTCAACTGTATATTGGGAGTTGGGATACTTAAGTTGAGGTACCCCCCTCCTTAACAAAGCAGCTCAAGTCAGTGTGGGGGGCTGTGGTAGATCAATATTGGGTTGATGGTGAAGCGGGAAGATTAAGAATAGTGCAGGTTAGATGTTGGCTGTTAAAATGGTGGATCCTTGCACTCATCATCTTGTGGACAGGGTCGCTGCGGGGCTATGTCACGAAGATAACGCCTTGCCTTGCAAAAATAGATTGAGTCCAATGCATAGGCCAGCTGGTTAGCGAACTCACACAAGTGATACGCCGCTTCATCTGACAGGCTGCTGGTTACTTAATTGCAACAGGGGTCATAGAGTTTGTGGGTGTTTTTTCTAGCCACTGTTTACCTTTTTTTGTTATCACATAAGCTTGATCTGGGTGATTGATCACTTCTGGATATAAATAATTGATAAGACCTTCTTTGCGCATTGGGGTTAAATGTCCCGTTTTTAATGCGGTTACTTTTCTATTTAAAAGATCGGCTATTTCTTCTGCGAGATAAGAGTGCTGAAGGCATAATTCTAAAATAATTGGCCATAGTTGAGCTTTGCGTGCTCTAGGAGTTAATGCATCAATAGCATTCTTTACAGTGCCGTGGAGCTCACTCGTATTTGAACTGAGGTCACTCGTATATGCCGTGAGGTCACTCGTATATGGGCCGAGGTCACTTGTATATGGTGCAAGGTCACTCGTATTCTCTGCGGGATTTAACAAGGTCATTTGAAATTTTTTGGTTGGTTTATAATAAGAGCTTGAACCACTGCCCCCTTTTTCAATGAGGTGATATTGTTGCCAAAGACGACGTAGTACCTGACTTGCAGCAAGGGTATCTAAATCAGTGACAGCCCGTAAAGCGGCATTATCGATCGCGCGCATCTCTTTAACCAAAACTAAAGCTTTGGCCTCATCATCACTTAGATTCAAATGTTGAAACTGGTGTAACCATTGTAATTGCTCTTCGCCCAATAATTGATGCAATAAAAATGTTGCTGTAAATTGATTACTTGCTCGGTTTGACACAAAAACAGGCTTTGATAGCCCTGCCTGTTCTAAAAGCCGTTGCATTGTACGAATACCTGTGCCTTTTGTCTCTGCTAAATCCAGATCATAAAGCACTCCTGCAAGAATAGGATTACGCAGCTGCGACCTCGTATTATCCAGATCATTTAATGGTTTTAACGAATATCCAGGATTATGAATTTCTAAACGGTTGCGATAACGTGCCACAATAATGGGTTGATGCACGCTATAGTCACGATGGTATGTAAAGTAATTTATTATGTAAAGTGTATCTAATAACCCCATATAAACTAAAGGATTCTATGTTTTTTAACTTTTCATAAAAAAATGGCCTAATATTTGTATATCCCAATTGAAAGAGCAAC
>CAMBHM010000001.1 GCA_945867185.1 Legionella genomosp. 1 | reverse complement strand
ACTGTACTTTTCCCAGCGTTCATTGCTGCATAATAAAAATATAATTTCGCCATGATAGATCTCGGTTGTGTAAAACGTTGTACATTGAGGCGCATTATGTCCTAATAACAGATGGTTTTAAAAGCCGACAAGGAGAAAAAATGCGTCGTCAATGGTACCTTGGCTTTGGGATCGTGCTCATAGGCCTTCTTTTAGTTCTGATCATGTTACACGATGCCCGTTGGTTTATGGCCATTCTTATTCCTATCATGCTGTTATGGACCTATGATTTGCTTCAAAAAAAAAGGACCCTGCTCCGCAATTTTCCAGTCCTTGGCCACATGCGTTACATTCTGGAATTCTTACGCCCTGAAATTCAACAATATTTTATTGCAAACGATGAAGAGGAACGCCCCTTCAATCGCGAAACACGCTCCATCATTTATCAACGTTCCAAGAATGTTCGCGATACTATTGCCTTCGGAACAGAACGCGACATTCAAGCAGTGGGTTATACCTGGGTTCTGCACTCCTTAGATCCCAAACACATCCATGAAGTCGAGCCCCGGATCCTCATAGGCGGACCCGGCTGCAGCAAACCCTATAGTGCCTCCCGATTCAATGTTTCGGCTATGAGTTTTGGTGCACTATCTGCTCGAGCCATCATGGCCTTGAACAAGGGCGCACAATTAGGGGGCTTTGCACAGAACACCGGCGAAGGAGGATTAAGCCCGTACCATTTACAAGGAGGCGATCTCGTTTTTCAAATGGGTACTGCATACTTTGGTTGTCGCGATGATCAAGGTCGATTCAATGACAATGAATTTGTCACCATTGCGACACGAGATGAGGTCAAAATGATTGAAATCAAATTGTCTCAAGGAGCGAAACCTTCCCACGGAGGCATTTTACCTGCTGCAAAATTAACCCAAGAAATTGCAACCGTCCGCAAAGTTGCAATGGGGCAGGACGTCGTCTCGCCTGCAGCACACTCCGCTTTCAATTCCCCGATTGGCTTACTGGAATTCGTTAAAAAATGTCGTGATCTTGCACTTGGAAAACCCACCGGATTTAAACTCTGTATCGGTCGAAAAGATGAGTTTTTAGGCATTTGCAAAGCCATGTTAGAAACCGGCATCATGCCTGATTTTATCACCGTAGATGGCGCGGAGGGCGGTACAGGAGCCGCCCCTCTCGAATTCACCAATCACGTCGGGGAGCCCTTAGAAGCCGCTCTGGTTTTTGTACACAATGCTTTAGTCGGCATTAATGTTCGCCAGCACATTCGAATCATTTGCAGCGGTAAAATAGCCACAGGCTTTGATTTGGTCGAAAAAATCGCCCTGGGCGCAGATGTATGTAATGCCGCCCGTGCCATGATGATGTCTGTTGGCTGTGTCCAATCCAAGCAATGCAATGCCAACACCTGTCCCACAGGTGTTGCCACCCAAAACAAACGTCTCCAGCGGGGCCTCGTCGTCGATGAAAAGAAACACCGTGCCGCCCACTTTCACAAAAATACGATGAGAAGTTTTTTAGAAATCGTAGGCGCCATGGGCCTGACCAACCCAAGCGAGCTCAAACCAGGGTACCTCATGCGACGCGTGAGCTCAGAGTGCGTCAAGCCCTTTGACGACATTCACAAGTACCTCACCCCCGGACAACTGTTAGGTAATAATATCCCTGAGAGTTTTAGAAAATATTGGGAAGTAGCCAGTGTGGGGCGATTCTAGTCAGCAATAGATCGCGTCGCCTAATTTAAATTTTCAGAGACAGGAACAAACTCATATCCAAGTGCACGGATGCCTGGGATCAGCGTTTTTAGATAGGACAATCCTAAGTAAGGGTGATAGTAAAAGGAAGCCCATGCGTCTCGGATCACCAGATTTTTCTTCGCACTTACCAAGAGATCCTCCACTGTTCTAGGAAAAAAGTTAAACCACGACACCGGTGCAATATACCCTAAGTTTTCAGGAATCACCTTCTGGCCATAACTGTCTTTGTGAATCACATAGGGAAAAAATTGCTCACTATGGTGACGCTTATCCGTCTTATCAAAATACAGCACGCGCCCACTCACAGCACGAAATGTTTTTGCAAAATAATAATTATCTAAACTCGATGCAGTATAATGGGGTGTCTCCCAAATGCCAGCAGATAATTCCGCCTCATTCAATAGCGATAAGGCCGCCTTCACCCGACTGGCCACCCATTCTTCAGAATCTTCAGACAGTGGCTCAATGGTCTTTGTTTCAGGAGAAGCAGCCTCATGGCTGACTCTAAAAAATTCATAATCATCCGCAGACACCCCTGTGTGTTCATTGCGCATATTGGAATACTGATGCGTATAACCGTGTAAAATAAGCGTCCCACCCTTAGACTGCATATACCTCAAGGCTTCTATAAAACGGGGCTTATCTGTCATTTTTATGAACTGAGGCACCCCTTTTGCGTAATACCCCAGGGGATCGGTGTAATAAGGAATGACCGATATCGCAAAGGGCACGTGTTCTGAGAAAAGGTAATCGGCCACCTCCATTAAAACCGCCGGATCGTACACCGCACTAATATCCTCTAATCGAATGAGCGCACGCCTTGTTTCAGGACCCATCACCCGCAGCATCTCATACAACACATCAGAAAACGCCAGATACCTGTCATTTTCTGATGTATAAGTAAAGGGAATATCTGCGATATACCAGAGATTTGCACCATGAACAATATAAGGGATACTACGACCTGTAGCTGTTTGCAACGCCGTGGCCAGCTCACTCGCCAACCAAGAGTCAGTAATCAACACCCGCCCTAACTCCGGGTCTCGTTTGTCTTTGCTAAGCACGGTATTTTTATAAATAATTTGATCATAGCCTGAAGCATCCAACCCCTCAAACACAAACCCATACTGAGATGCAAAATTTGGATTGGCTTCCATCAATCTCCAAAGATTATATCGAAACCATACGACAGTATGAGAGGTTGTTAATACATCTTTGATGAAGGCTTCAGGGAGTGGGTTGTTAAAATGAGTGCCGAGATAAAAGGTTGTATCGTAGCCCGTCATCATACCTGCTGTATAATTTTCAACAGGTAAGAACGATGATATTGCATCGAAGTGACCCAGTAAATTGGTAAGAAATAGCGCGTTTAAATACCCGCTCCACCCCCATTGCCCGACTGAATCATAAACAATCAACACAGTGTTCTGTTCGTGTTTTTCTGCAGATTTAGCCTCACAATGGGGTATTTCACCCATCATAAAAAAAAAGCCCAGTAGTAACAGCAATGGAATGGCACTTCGCTGACCAAACAATCGCTTGCAACAAAAAATAGTCAATTGTACGCTTCATTTAATTTGTTTACGATTACAAACAAATACCACCAGCAATTCCCACTAACTCCTCTGATCCAGCCAGCAAGGAATATCGGCTAAGAGACCACTTTATATATTTTTTCTTGAAAAATCAAATTACAAGGGCTGCAACTGATAAAAAACTACCACTTGACTTTAAATTAAAACAATCCTACATTGTGCAAATAGGAAGTTGAACTTCGGAAATACACAAAATGTACCATCGAGATATCAGTCAAGCATTGCTCATTTTAGTGAAAAAATACCCTGTGGTAACGTTGATGGGGCCAAGACAATCGGGTAAGACAACGTTAGTCAAATCCCTTTTCCCCCAAAAACCTTATGCCAACCTTGAAGCACCCGATATTCGACAATTAGCCATCGCTGATCCTCGCGCTTTTTTGAATCAATTTCCTGATGGCGCCATTCTAGATGAAATTCAACGTGCACCAGAATTACTCTCTTATATTCAAGTCACCGTTGATGCTCAGAATAAAAATGGTCTTTTTATCTTAACAGGTAGTCATCAACTGCACTTGCATGCTGCAATTACGCAATCATTGGCCGGTAGAACCGCTTTATTAGATTTATATCCGATGACTCTGGATGAACTACTCCAGGCGGGTTTTAATTTATCACTCGATGAACAATTGTATCAAGGCTTCTACCCAAGAATTTATCAACATGATTTAAATGCAACACAAGCTTACGCCGATTATTACAGCACCTATGTTGAACGTGATGTGCGACAATTGATTCAATTAAAAGATCTGAATCTATTCGATACATTCATGCGGTTATGTGCAGGACGTATTGGATCACTACTTGATTTAAGCTCTCTTGGAAACGATGTCGGTGTCTCTGCACACACCATTAACCATTGGTTGTCCATATTAGAAGCTTCTTATTTGATTATACGGCTTCCCCCTTACTTTAATAATAAAAGCAAACGACTCATTAAATCACCCAAACTGTATTTTACAGATGTGGGATTGGCCTGCTATTTACTAAACATTGAAGAACCAAAACAACTGAAAAGAGATCCTCTAAGAGGTTTTTTATTTGAAAACATGGTTATTATGGAATTAATCAAAATGCGATCTAACTTAAATAAAAAGCCGAATCTGTATTTTTATCGTGATAATCATAAAAACGAAGTCGATGCATTACTTGTTTCAGGGGATCAGTACACCGCCATTGAAATCAAATCAGCCGAAACATTCACGCCTGATTTTTTAAAAGGTTTAAAAGTAGTACAGAGAACGGCGCCTGAACGATGGGTGGCAGGGTACATTGTTTATGCAGGTGAGTACCAACAACAAGTAGGAGCCGTTCATTTGATCAACTATAAACAGCTACGTCAGATAACATAAAGGTACTGCACGCGCGATTATAATCCTAGAAAAACCAGACGCCGCTTGCAATATAAAAATACGCGCATCAAAATAGGCCTGCAACAAACCATCAAGGATTCTGCATGAATCGTACCGTATTTGTTAACCGTATTTTGAATATGAAAAAAATAAGTACCATTGGCTTAGACATGGATCATACCCTCTTACGTTACCATACGGCGCAATTCGAAGCGTTGGTATTTCAACTGGTCATTGAAGAATTAATCACCAACAGCCACTACCCTGAAACCATCCGAGCCTTTACCTTCCATGCCGAAGACGCCATTCGTGGCTTGGTGATTGACAGCAAACATGGGAATATCCTCAAATTAAGTCGATATGGTGCCATTCGACAAAGTGCACATGGCACTCATACAATATCCCATGCCGATCAGAAAAAAATATATCGAAGTATTTATGTTGATCTCGGTGATCCTAACTACATGGCGATAGACACCGCCTTCTCTCTTTCCTTCTGTGTTCTATACAGCCATCTAATCGATCTCAAGGATGCGCATCCCAATGAATTACCGAATTATGCAACGATTGCCTTAGACGTGCTCCATTGTGTCGATAAAGTCCATGCCGATGGCCGTTTAAAAACACAGATCTGTCAACAACTTGACCGATTTGTTATCAAAGATCCTGAGCTGGTTGCGGGCATCAAACGATTCATTCAACAAGGAAAAACGTTTTTTTTGCTCACCAACTCTGACTATTACTACACTAAAATTTTACTGGATTATGCCATCAATCCCTTTCTAACCGAAGGAGAAACTTGGGAAACGCTATTTCAATACACCGTCACTTTGGCGAATAAACCCCGGTTTTTCTACGATCAATTGCGCTTTTTAAAAATAGATCCCTCCACTGGTGTGATGAGCAATCTCTTAGGCCCAATCACCCCTGGTATTTATCAAGGAGGCAATGCGAAACAATTCACGGATGATCTGAGTTTAAATGGGGATGAGATCTTATACATCGGCGATCACATTTATGGCGACATTCTTCGTTTGAAAAAAGATTGTAACTGGCGAACAGCACTCGTGGTGGAAGAGCTCGGTTCAGAAATTGCCGCACAAAAAAAAGCGCTCCCGATCGAACGAGACATCGGTATCGCCATGGCGGCCAAAATGTCTCTAGAAGAAGCGCTCATGCGCCTCTACATTCATAAAGCAGACACACCTCCACCAGAAGGCCCCAGTGCCTCTCACTTACAAACCCAAATTTCAACGCTCGACCAAACCATTTTGTCTCTGCTACATAAACAACATGTGTTTTATAATCCACGTTGGGACAGAATCTTTCGTGCGGGCGCTGAAGAAAGTTATTTTGCCTATCAAGTCGAGCGATATGCCTGTATTTATATGGAAAAATTGTCTGACTTATTCGATCACTCCCCCATCACTTATTTTCGTGCCAAGCGACGTTTGTTACCGCATGATTTAGAGGGTTAGAATCGTGCTCATTTGACAACGGATTTTTAAAATGTTCCAAATAATAGTCTCCTAGCGCATACGATGCATAGTCCGTAATATGCCCCAGATCTCGAAACACCGGGACCCCCCGAATGGCCGCTCGACAAAGCCCATCCGGGCACTGCGCCTTTTTTGGATCAATCACAATCAACGAAGGACATTGTTTCTGTAGCTGCACTATCACCTGATTCAACCACTGCTCCCTAGCTTGCGCGACTACTGTGAAATCACAGATCTTCGGATCATAAGGTACATGGCGTTTGATATGCTTAAAAAAGCACTGTCTTACATTGTTTTTCGTGCTAGCAGTGGCTTTTATCAACACAGGAACAGCTCCTGAAGCAATAATCTGATCAAAAGCCCTATTCAATGCTGCTTGAAGACGGCGTTGAGAATGAGCCCATGATCGCGCATCGCCTACGTGCTCAATGATATGATCCCCAAGATAATTGAGCCAATTCTCACCAATCATCACGTAATCATAATGATTATTTTTTATCCATTCGAAATACCGCGCAGTCTCTCGATGACAGTCGGGATCGATGCGATCTTTGAAATGCCACCAATCAAATAGATCAATTCCGGGCAACGTCAAACAAGAAGAGGTGGCAGCCGATCGAATGGAGATACCACTCGCCTGCCCCAGTGTGTCCATGAACCCCCAATAATGATTGGAGTATGAGTCCCCAATCAACAATCCTTTTTTAGCATCAGGCGCATGGGAGCCTATCAGACACTCTTTCTTCTCAAGCACCCCAGGTTTATCAATACACGAATACCGGCTCGAGTGCTCTTCTTTGTCTAAACGTTGATAGATAGTCACCAGCTCGCTATTAAATCGCGCGGGAAAGCCCTGCTGATACTTGATGAGATAAGCACTAAGATGGATCGTCGCAATAGGAAGCGCTATCAAACTGACCAAGGCATACTGTATAGGCAATCGATGCAGCCGACGCGTTGGTTTTTCAATCCATCGCCATGACCCATAGGCTAATAACACAATAAGCCCGAAAGCACCCATCAACACCAAAGGCGTTTCATCTATGCTTTGATATCGCATGAACGACAAGATGACCCAATGCCAAATGTATAACGAATAAGACAATAGACCAATAAAAACCAGGGGCTTCCAAGACAATAAACGAACAAATAGAAGATGGGGTCGAGACTGCCCTAACGCCAGTAATAAGGCCGTAGCACCACAGGTAAGCAAAGCATATCCATTGGGATAGCCCAACATGATTTGCGTTCTTGTTGCAACCCATCCTAAAACAAATAACGCTAGCGCCGCACTGGTATTCCAGACTATTGAACTCGCTCTGCTTTGTTCAGGAACTCGCACCCCATATAGCACGACACAGGCACCCAATAAAAACTCAAACCAACGACTGGATAATCGATAATAGGTTCCAGCGCTATCATGATTAGATGTATAGAGTGTCCAACAAAAAGAGGCGATCATAAGCCCCATCAACAGATACCCAAACAAACGTTGCGAGCTCCATCGATACAGCAGAACCAGTAGGAGCGGTAAGAGTAGATAGCATTGCCATTCAATAGACAACGACCAAGTGTGTAACAGCGGCAGTTGCGTCAAATCCGGGGAAAAATAACCTGTCGTGGTGCGATTAAAATATCCATTCGCAAAGAAAAGCGAAGCTTTGCGAGCACTGCCCATATAGTGCATCAAATCATCCGGCAGATAAAAAAAGAGGGTCATCAGTGATGTCGCAACAAGCAGCGCGATGAATACCGGTTGCAAGCGCCATAATCGTCGATTATAAAAATAAACCAATGAAAAAGTCTTCTGCTGCATTGCGGTCAAAATAAGGCTCGTGATCAGGAATCCAGAAATCACAAAAAAAACGTCTACCCCGATGAATCCAGAGGGAAACACTCCAAAATGACCGTGATAACTCAATACCAACAACACCGCAATTGCTCGCAACCCATCGATGTCAGGACGATAACGCATACAGACTCGTTAAAAAACTAACCGCGCGTAGTATACAACATCTGTGCTAACATCGCTTATCGACTCTTCTTTATACTTCATCATGGATACACTACATCAAGTTACAAACAACCTCCTTCATCTGGATAAATACCTTGTTACCTTTGTAGCAACCCACGGCCTGTGGACCTATCTGGCAGCATTTGCTGTCATTTTTGCTGAAACAGGTCTCGTGATAGTGCCTTTTTTACCAGGAGATTCTTTACTCTTTGCCTTGGGCAGTCTAACGGCACTGCCAACCAACCCCCTCCACCTCTTCCTCTTATGGCCCCTCTTGATACTTGCAGCGACCATCGGTAATGAAGTCAATTATCGAATAGGTCGCGTCCTTGGCCCCAACTTATTTTCTAATGGACACGCCAGGCTCATTGATAAAAAACACTTCGAAGAAGCCCATCAATTTTACGAAAAACACGGTGGAAAAACCTTACTGTTTGCACGATTCATCCCTGTGATCCGTAGCTTTGCCCCTTTTGTAGCTGGGGTGAGTGCCATGAGTCTCGTGTCTTTTCATCGCTATAACATCAGCAGCGCTCTCCTCTGGGTGAGTAGTTTACTAGGCATCGGCTATTTTTTCGGATCGCGCCCTTTTGTTCAAACGCACTTTTCAATGGTCCTCTATGGCATTGTATTTATCTCGCTTTTGCCGCCTTTGATTACTTTTTTAAATCAAAAAATACGTCAACGTCTACGAACCCCCCGATAATAGTCTATAATTTATTCAACGTGATCATGAATCACAACTATGACTCTTTATAAGGACATCATCATGAACGATCTGAGGAGAAACACAATCGGTTTTATGCGTCAACTACCCCGTATCCTCTTATTCACAGTCAGCTTGTTGATTTGTACTACCGCCAGTGCGTGGCATGGTGGTGGTTTTCATGGCGGCGGATTTCACGGAGGCGGCTATCATGGCGGCGGATATTATCATGGCGGTGGACACTACCATGGTGGCGGATACTACCATGGTGGTTATTATGGCGGCTATTATGGTGGCCCAGGCATAGTCGTAGGCGTCCCCTTCGGCAGGTATTACGCACCGCAATGCACCATCGTGCAACGCTGCTTCCCTAATGGAAATTGCATTCGAAGCCGCGTGTGTAATTAAAGTCGTCACTTGGCATTCCATTGCAACGGTGTTAGTGTTATTAATCTGGGATCTCTTATTAGGACGCCATTCATGATACGGACTTTCACCCTCCTGTTTTCTCTGGCGATAGGCTTATTTACCCCCTTTTCCCCCGCTTTTTCAGCCATTCGAGTCGGCACTGTAGCCTTTGATCCGCCTTATGTTATCTCTTCCAGTCAAGGGTTTGAAATGGATTTGATCCATCTGCTTTGTCAACGCATGAATCAAACGTGTAACCTGATTGTGATGGATTATTACCAACTATTCACAGCCTTAAAAGAGGGACGCATTGATGTGGCCTTGGATGGGATCGATTTTTATGTGCCTCCCAATCCTTTGAATGAAGGGTATATTTTTTCATACCCCTACTTACTCAGTGAGGGGCAGTTTTTAGTCACGAAACAAAGTGGCATCAAAACATTGAGTGATCTGCCCAAGGGCACCGTTGTTGGACTGCTTCAAGAAAGGGAGATCGTAAACGCCGGCATTTATTATAGTTATTTTACAAAACACTATGGCGATCGCTTTAAAATTGCTATGTATCGCACCCCAACCACCCTCATCTCAGCCTTGCATGATGGGATCATTAAAGCGGCCTTTTTGGATAACAATGAGGCCGGTTATTGGATGCTCAATGGAGGTGGCGCTTTCTTTGCACTCGATAAACCCATGAAAGTAGGCGATGGGATCGGCATCATGGCCTTACCAAATAATGCCGCATTGATACAAGCCTTTGATGTGCAATTAAAAACCATAGAAAACAGCAAGGCCTATCTCAACCTGTATAATACCTATATGGGGATGGGGGAGTAAGGATCGCGCGCGATCCTTACCGCTTGTTTTTGTAAGTTTCCAACTATTAAAAAATATCGACATTATGAGTTGGAATGATTTTGCTTTACGATTGCTGGGGGATCCAACCGCCCCCTAATGCCTGAAACAACGCTACCGTATCATTCAAACGCGCAGCTTGCCTTGCTGCTAGCACCATCACACCTTGTTGATAAGCTTGCTCTGCCCCCAACACATCCGGGTAGCCTATCAGACCCAAAGCCCATTTCTTCTTGGCAACAGCAAGACTTTTTTGCAAAGCGCGTTGCCCTTCAGCTGTTATCTTCAACGCGCTAGCGTCCGCTTCTATCGCTTTTAGAGTGTCTGCTACTTGCTGGAATGCATCCAGTACCACCCGACGATACTGAGCAACCGATAGCGTATAGGCCGCCATGGCTGCCTGTTGTTGGTGCCACAAAGCGCCCCCATCGAAAATACTACCCACAACATTAGCACCAAATCCCCAAAACCAAGCGCCCCCTGTGGGCAACAGAGAAAAATAGGACGGCACACTATTCGGAGAAAAACTCACCGGAGCCACCCCGCCAGTGGCCGATAATACGATACTAGGAAATCGATTGATCAACGCCACGCCAACGGCAGCACTGGCTGCATGCATGGCTGCCTCGGCTGCGCGAATATCTGGTCGTTGACGAACCAACTCAGACGGTAACCGAATCGGTAAGGCTTGTGGTAAAGTCAACTGCTTCAACGTAAAAATGGGTGGCCGTGGCTCATTCGGAAAATGGCCCGATAACGCCGCTATCAAGTGAGATTGCTCAGCCAATTGTTGTCGCAATGGTGGTAACAGGCCTTTGATATTGGCGTACAGCGCCTCTTGACTCAAAACAAGATCGGCACCCACTTGCCCCAAATCACGTTGTTTTTTCACCAATTGCAGTTGTTCTTGCGCAATGGCAATCTGTCGAAGCGTCGCTTGCAATTGTGTTTGTAGCAACCCCTCTTGGATAACCGCCAGCACCAAATGAGAAGCCAGCGTCAGATGAACCGCCTCACACTGAAAGGCTGCGACCTCTGCCACGGCCTCTAATGACTCCACACGACGGTGATTCAACCCCAATACATCAGGGGCATAAGAAATGTTTAGGCTCGCTAGGGTCAACGTATACAGGTAGGCATTTGACGACAAATTACTTGCAAAAGTACCTGCCGTCAATTGATGAGAGGGATTAACCACCCCCCCTACTTGTGGAAAAAATTGGGCCCGCTGGATTGCTGTATTCTCATGTGCGATGCTCAACGCAGCACTCGCCGCTTTTAAATCTGGATTAGCCCGGAAGGCCTCAATGAGCAGTTGGTTCAACGGTTTAGAATGAAATACGGTCCACCACTGTTGTGGAATAGGCACCGACTGATGAAACGTCTGCGCTGCTCCCTGTCGCACCGCTGATGAAGCCGTACCCTGTGGTGTTTTATAAGACATCCTAGGCGGTTTGGGCGAATGAAACGTTGGCCCTAACACACAGCCAGACAACATCGTGACCACTATAAATCCTATCAGCCCTCTCATAGTGATCCCGAATCATGTGACAAACGACGCGTGTGCCGTGCTTGGATCCGAGTTTCTATCATGTAATACAATGCTGGCAACAAAATCAGGGTCAGTGCCGTCGCTGTAAACAGCCCGCCCACAATCACGGTTGCCAAGGGTCGCTGTACATCACTCCCTAATCCATGAGACAGGGCAGCAGGCACCATGCCGACGGCCGCCACCGTTGCTGTCATCAACACCGGTCGCATGCGTTCGCGCGCGCCGCGAATAATATCTTCTTTTAAAGTAGTATGGTGCTCCCTTTGCCAACGATTTAAATTGGCGATCATGATGATGGCATTGAGTACTACGACACCAAATAACGCAATGAACCCCACTGCGCTCGATACATTCAATGTCATTCCGCGCAATAATAACGCTGACAACCCCCCGAATAATGCAAGCGGCACCGACATCAAAATCAAGCTCGGATGCCGCAAGTTCCCAAATTGAGAGAACAATAAGACAAACATCAACACCAACAAGAAGGGAATGATAATGGCCAATCGTGCTTCGGCACGTTGTTGATTTTCAAGCTGTCCTCCCCAAGTGATCTCATAATCTGTATGCTTATAATGCAATTGATGCGCCACCTTCCGCTTGGCTTCCTTCGTGAAAGAAGCCAAGTCTCGTCCTCGAATGTTTAAACGCACCAATAATTGGCGACGCATCCCTTCATGCGTGATGGTGGTCTGACCTTGTGCAAATTTCACTTGTGCAAATTGCGAAAGAGAAATCAATGCCCCATTAGAAGCTTTCACTAGCAACCGTCCAATATCGTCAGGATCATTCCGTGCTTGTTCTTTAAACCGCACACTGACATCATAGCTGCGCTCTTCAATATAAATGCGTGACACAGGCTTCCCAGCAACACCGGTTTGAATCAGATCCATCACATCAGCAATATGAATCCCGAAACGTCCCATGGCTTCTCGATCGACTGTAATTCGTACCTCCGTCACAGGGGGCTCTTGATCGATAATAACATCCTCTGCTCCCCGCACTGTTTTCAAAATCCTCGCAACGGCTTGCGCCATGATTCGTCCCTGCGTCAAATCATTACCCTCAATTTTTACTACCAAATCACTGTGTGCGCCAGCTACCTTATCCAGAATGCCGTCAACCATAGGTTGAGTAAAAGCCACCTGTACCCCTGCAATCATTGCATACCGTTTAGACAATGCCCGAATAAGTTCTTGTTTGGTCATGCCAGAAGGCCAGGTATCATACGGCTTTAAGGTAATCGCACACTCCACATGCGAGGGTGTGTAGGGATCAGTGCCGTCCTCATTACGCCCCAACTGCGCCACAATATGATTGATCTCTGGAAACTCCAACGTAGCAGTCTGAAGCTCCGTTGCTATCGCTCGCGCTTTATCTAAAGAGACTCCAGACGGTAATACCACTTGTAACCAAATGGATCCTTCATCTAAGTAAGGTAGAAAATCACGGCCGATATTCATCCCCAATAGGATCACAATCAGCAGAGTACCGGCATACAAGCTCATGACCACTTTTGTTTTTCCAATCAATCCCCCTAACAACGCTTCATATCGTGGTGTCAACCAAGTAATGAATGCATTATTAAAAACATGAATCGGTTTGTGATAGGCCCAATAAGCCAACCCTGGTGTCAACGCCAAGGCCACTAACAGCGCCCCAACCAATGCAAAACTGATGGCAAAAGCCATCGGTGCAAATAATTTATACTCAATTTGTTGAAAGGCAAACAATACGGAATAGGCAGTAATAATCACCAATATGCCGAAAAAAATAGGTTTTGTTACCTGCAAGGTAGACTTTAACACATCCCCCTCCGTCATCTTTTCTGTTGCATGCGCTTCACGACGTCTTAATATATTTTCCATAATCACGATGGAGCCATCGACCAAAATACCAAAATCAATCGCTCCAAGAGACAATAAATTGGCAGGGATATTAAAGTGATACATTCCAATGAATGCGATAAGCAAGGACAAGGGGATCGTGATGGCGACAATCACTGCAGCCCGAAAGCTCCCTAAAAAAAACAACAACACGAGAGACACCAACGTCATACCATACAACAAGGTATGCGTGACAGTATGGACCGTCGCGTGCACCAGTTCACTCCGATCTAAATACGGTTTTATACTCACCCCGGTGGGTAAAAGATGTTCATTCAAGTCCGTGATGGCCGCATGCAGTCCAT
Source organism: Legionella genomosp. 1 (assembly GCA_945867185.1). Classification (GTDB taxonomy): domain Bacteria; phylum Pseudomonadota; class Gammaproteobacteria; order Legionellales; family Legionellaceae; genus CAMBHM01. The sequence continues at coordinate 7,537 of CAMBHM010000001.1, read as the reverse complement.
TCAATACCGACGAAGGATTCTCCCCCTTCAACATTTGCACGATGCCCTCAATGACTTCCGTGTTGCCATCCTTCAGTGCAAATCCGTGCCGATCTTTCTGACCAAGACGTACCTGGCCTAAATCTTTAACATACACAGGCACCGAGTGATGCTCACTGATCTCGATGTCTTCAAACTCAGATAAATTATGAATAAGCCCTACCCCTCTTATCACAAGGCCTTGATCCCCATGTTTTAAAATTCCCCCACCCGCATTGGCATTATTGGCCACAATGGCCTCTTCAATTTGTTGCAAAGAAAGCTGATATTTCGATAATTTCAAAGGATCCACTTCTAATAAAAATTGAGACGTGACGCCTCCAAAATTAGGCACTTCCACAACACCAGGTACCTTTTTAAGACAAGGAATAACCGTCCACACTTGAATTTCAGACAATTCCGCCAAAGTATGCGTCGGAGATTCCAATGTGTATCGATAAATTTCACCGATCGGAGAAGTCAAGGGATCTAATCCAGGCTGTGCGCCATAAGGTAAGTTGATTTGCCCGATTTTTTCAAGCAGGCGCTCTCTCGACCAATAATTATCCGTGCCATCTCGAAACACCACCGTGATCAACGACAACCCAAAAGTACTGCGCGAACGCGTGACACTCACGCCTGGTGTCCCCATGAGCACCCGCTCTAAAGGAATAGTAACTTGTTGTTCCACCTCCGCTGCAGCAAGGCCCGTGACTTGAGTAATAATTTGCGACGTCACGGGTGCAATATCGGGATACGCCTCCAGGGGCAGTTCTGTCCAAGCATACAGTCCGTAGGCTGCTACAAATAAAAAAGCAAGAACCACAATACCGCGGCGTTTGAAACACTGTGTGACAAAAGCTTCAATCATTCAAAACCACGCTCCCTGTCAATACCACACGTTCCTGTACGTCCAAACCAGAGACAATCTCCACCTGATTACCTTGCTGCGCCCCAATTTGTACCTGACGCACCTCAAATTGCCAAGGGGCACGTTCTACAAAAACGATACTTTCAAATCCACGCTGAATCACTGCTGTTAATGGCAACACAATCCGCTGACGCGGCCGTGAATGAAACACCGCGCGCGCAAACATGTTGGGTTTAAAGCGCCCCTTTGGATTCAGAAGCGTCATCGATACATCCAACGTATGGGTGTCTTTATCCAGCATAGGATTGATATGATCAACGTGCGCTGCATAGTCTTTCGAGTACGCGTCAAAATGAATGTGAACGGCCTGACCAAGATGAATATGTCGAATATCTTTTTCTTGAACACTGGCCACAACATATATTTCTGATAGATCAGCCACCGTCATGATGGGTTCATGCTCATCGTTCCAATATCCACCAATCCCTGCAAACACTTCAACCACAGATCCATTCAATGGTGAGCGCACGATCAGATGGTCTACCCCCGGTTTTCCCTTTAAAAAACGCAATCGCAAACGCGCTTGCGTCAAATTACTCATGGCTTTGTCATACACATTTTGTGCCTGTTGCAGATCTTGTTCCGAACCAATACGCGCTTGTAACAATTTTTGTTGACGAGCTCGTGTTTGAGAAGCCAGCGTCAATTCTGCCTTTGCTTTTTCGAGATCATTATTTGCAGACAACCAATCCGGAGCACTCATCGTAAACAGCACTTCCCCGCAGAAGATGTTATCGCCGGTCTCTTTCTGAATACTTAAAATACGACCTGCTGCTGGAGGAAGGATCCGCACGGTCTTCATAGGTATTGCATAAACGACAGCAGGTAAGGTGAGCAAGCTGGTAAACGGCTCCTTAACAACCGCTTTGACAGTGATGATCTCTCGCAAGGGAGATCCTTTCGGTACAATCAAACGAGACCCATCATATAGAATAGGACTAACCAGATCGTTCGAGTGAAAGAGGACACGAGAAACAAACAGCACAACGATCCACAGCAGCATGAAAGCTGCGCCAATTTTTAAAGCACTTATACCAATGTACTTGAGACTCTCCTTAGCTAACATGCCCGTCCCTTTTATCCCTTAACACGCTTTATGCTATCAGGATTCATAAGGAATAGCACTCAAGAAATAGGCGGTGTCCAACTAATATTGGCCGCAACAAAGTAATCCATTTTTGTTTGATTTCCAAACAACTGTTGCGCCACAGGAAATCCCACCCCCACCTGTACAATCAGCTGATCTGTTGAAAACCACATCGATGGCGTCAACGTCACAATATTTCCACCGGAATTGCGTCGGGAACGCCCAAACACTTCGTCATGCCCGGTGTATTGGCCATTCACTTCCAATAGGCCTGATAAAATGGATGTCTGACTCACCGCAAGCAAATTATGTCCTATTCCTGCTTGATACAATACTTGTGATCCCAAGCGAATGGATTGACTCGGCGTGGTCAACAGCACCCCAGGAGACACAAACCCAAACCACTGTACACTGGTTCTGCTATACGTCGCCCCTCCAAAATAAGTAGGCGATCCGTAGCCTGTCGAGGACGAGGGGATGCTGGGTTCCTGGAGTGGTAACGTCATGGCTCCTAGTATCGTCGCCTGATCTTGATAATGTGCATTACCTGATGAGTAGAAAGCATGCTCCAGCTGCAACGTTGCATCCAATAACCCAGACGTTCGATGCACACGTGTCGTCACGTCTGCTTTTAAAGGGTAATTAAAGTACAACGATGTCTCATCTGTGATGCCATAGATCAAAGAAGCATTCACGGCGTCAAACGCCCCGCCAATACGATAAGGACTGAATGTATTGGCTGAAAACTGCAACACATTTCTCCCAATCAAGGTTTGCCCAAAAGACAATAAAGGGCCTGGCTGCTGGGGCGATGGCAATGCAAAATTACCAATCGTAGGCGGTGTACCACTGGCCGCTCCAGTTAACACGGCCTCCTCGTCGGTTGCAGCATAACCGATATTCAAAAGACATACCCAAAGCATGACACCTGATCCGATCACGCTGTATCGACGAGCAATCCAGTTTGTGGTGTTTACGAACATCATTTTGTCATCGTACCCAAAAAATTTTAATTATGGCATCGTAAAAGAAAAAAATGCCATGAGTTATTGCAACCTGAAGATGAAAAGAGAAAAAGGGCTTGAGGTCGCTTCTTGAATCTATAATACTCCGAACTATGTGTGTCAGGCGTCTCAACAGTAAAATTAAATAAAAAGGAGTGCAGTCATGAAAAAGAGTGCTTGGAGTTCTTTATTCCGACACCCAACACCTCTGTCTGTGGGGTTGATGCTCGGAAGTGAGCTCATCGTTTATGCTCTTACCCACTGGAAACAAGAAACCACAACTGAAAGTGGCGTCATTGACTCTGTTGTAGAAAAAGGGATCTTATTCAAAACCAACGAGATAAGTTTCAAAGTGGATGATAAAAAGTCAACGCGCGCCATGAGTTTACATGACAACCCCTCTTTACTTGCAAAAGCTCAGGAAAACCATCTGAAAGGGAATCTTGTCCGTATTCGATACGCGCGGTTTTTTGTAACCCACCCGTTAAAGGCCGAATCTGATCTCCAAGTTCTAGATATTCAAACAGTGCTTGTTGATAGCCGTTAGGAATGCGACTACTGATCGTTCTATTAATCGGGATAGGCGCAGGACTTGCTGGGATGTCCCTCGCTTTCTTGCTCCATACAGTCCAACATGTCGCCTTTGGATATAGCGCTTATCAGGTGATCAGTGAAGAAAGTTTTTTAGCAGGGGTCCGATCCGCTTCCTCCGCAAGACGAATTTTAGTGCTCATGGGATGTGGATTCATAGCAGGATTTGGCTGGTGGGCTTTATATCGTTATGGCAAACCGCTCGTCAGCGTACGACGTGCCGTGCACGCAAAACGAGCCCACATGCCCCTCTTAAGCACCTGTGTGCATGTGATTTTACAAATCGTCACCATAGCGCTCGGTTCCCCCTTAGGTCGCGAAGTAGCCCCACGTGAACTCAGTGCTCTCATGGGGGGGATGTTATCTAGAAGAGCCGGATTCAATCTTCAAGATACCCAAGTGATGATAGCCTGTGGCGCAGGCGCAGGGCTCGCCGCTGTCTACAACGTACCCTTAGGCGGCGCTTTTTTTACACTAGAAGTCCTACTGTGCACAAGACACTGGTCCCTGTTATGGCCCGCCTTCATGACCTCTCTGATCGCGACTGGTATTTCTTGGATAGGGCTTGGGAATGTGCCTCAATACCACATTGTTCAAAGCCCGGTCTCTCCTTCTTTGATCATTTGGGCACTGCTCACAGGTCCTCTGTTTGGACTGGCGGCTGTCCTCTTTACACGCATCACCGCTCATGCAACAAGGCTCGCCACACACCATACCTGGCTACCACTCGGCTGCATCCTCAACTTTACGATCATTGGCGTACTCGCCGTCTATTTCCCTTCTCTACTCGGCAACGGCAAAAGTCCTGCTCAAATTGAATTTGATGACGCAAGCAGCATCCTGTTGGCCGCAACCTTGCTCCTACTTCGCACTGGGATAACTTGGTCTAGCCTTCGTGCAGGCGCACGAGGCGGGTTATTAACGCCCTCATTAGCCAATGGGGCGCTACTTGCGGTGGTACTAGGTGGGGGATGGAATTACTTATGGCCGGGCACACATTTGAGCGCCTTCGCCGTCATTGGGGCTGCAGCTTTTCTTGCTGCTGCTCAAAATATGCCCTTGACCGCGATCGTTTTATTGTTCGAATTCACCCGCATCCCTTTGTCTTTTTTCATGCCAATCAGCGTTTGTGTCGGGGGCTCGATGGGTATGTATCGTTTACTCAGGTACCGGGCCTAACAAATATCGAAAGTTTTTCTGCATTTCATTCAAATCAAACTTATTCAAAAACAAGGAGAAACTCATCCAAGCACTCAGTGCAGACAGATCACGAAAGGGAGGAGGTAAATAAACAGGAGGGGTTAAGATCCCTTGTTCTCTTAATTCACACAACAAAGGCAGATCGTCTAATACCAATTTACCCGTAAACAACAACGGAATAGCATCGATACGATGTTGACTGATAGCGAACCGAATGAAATTGTAAATCAATACAAATCCCTTAGCGTAAGAAAGATCTTTCGTAAACGGCCCGCCCGTTGGGGTACTCCCCCGGAAAATCCGCACACTGTTATTATAACTGTCTTCTTCCGTCAACCCACAGGCTATAAAATATCGGTAAACATCCAGAAAATCGGCTCCTCGCGTCACATTATCAATCGCAATCACGCGGTTTGTAATTTTCCGTACCCGACCAGGATAAGAAGCGAAACTGACTACCTCGGTGATAACAGCCAAGCCTTCTTGGATCACACTACAAGAAGGAGATCCTTTGGAGAGGAAAAAACAATACGGTTGCATTGCGCCATTTAAAGTAGTCCCAACATGCACCCATCCCTCATGCACCTCCAAATATTTTAAATCTCGATCGCTGAACATTGCTTGTTGACTGAGCTTGATGGTATCTGCCCCGGCAGAAGCATCTGCAATCATATCGTCACTGACAGTGACCGTCACACGGCCCGGATGCTGATCAAAAAACGCACTCAGCACCGTTTGCAACACTTCTTGCGCTTGCTCAGGGGTATGACGCTTCAGATCCGCTTCCGATTGCAACTTCACATCTAGCACAGTCAACACATCAAAGAGCAGAGCCCCCAACTCTGATAAGCGCGGCCCTCCTCCATAAAATACATCATTGGGGCTGCCATACAGTTCCATCGCTATTTCAGAAAAATTAGGCGTACCTCGCGCTGATAACATCATCACCGCTCGCCGATATTCATCACATTGCCGTTGAATCAAACGCGTGATCGGCGAATATTGACCCAATTGATTTTGTGCATCCCGCAAAATCAACCGGAACTCTTCCATTTTTTCTGTGGCATCAAAGGGCAAAGGCTTATTTTGATAATAAGACGCATCCACAGCCGGCAATTTCTGAGCTTTATGCTGAAAAAATGATTTCTTAATCGAATCATCCCATTTGATGAGATCAAGAATACGAATTTTACGCTGCGCATCGACAATACGCTTTGAAAAAGCTTGAATAGTCTCTAACTCAGCAACACTTACTGGCATAATGGCACGTTCTCATCCTTTAGAAGTCAAGACAGCTATTCAGTGGGCACACCAATATTAACAGTCGGATCCTTTTGTTGCGCTGGCAAATCATAGAAATGACTGATGTTCCCGGCTGTTAAGGGAGACGGTACAACCAAATCTACCCCATTTCGACTATGCACATAGCGCTTTTCACCATTACTCATATAGTTGGTACCACAGGCACTCAACAATCCCATTACCACACAAATGAACCCCAATCTTTTCACACATGACCTCAATTAAATCAGATTAAGCGCCTGCATCGCCTGCTCTAAAGCCGCATGATGCGAAGACGACAAGTGCGTCATGGGTGCCCGAATTTCTCCACCCATAAGCCCCATACGATGCAGCGCCCATTTTACAGGAATTGGGTTAGACTCACAAAACATCGATTGATGTAGTGGCATCAACTGTGCCTGGATCTGCTGGCAAGTGGCATGATCCCCATCGATGGCTGCATCGCCTAGTCTCGCCATCAGACTAGGGGCCACGTTTGCTGTAACCGAAATAACGCCTTTGGCACCCGAAATCATCCACTCGGCAGCCGAGAGATCATCCCCACTGTACACATCCAATTGTCCCCGACCTTCAGCCAACAGATCTTGTAGCCTGGTTGGTTGTCCGCTTGCTTCTTTGATACCTACGATATTTGATAAATGTGCCAACCTACCCACGGTTTCTGGCAGTAAATCACAAGCTGTACGCCCCGGTACATTGTATACAATAATAGGCATAGCCACTGCATGGGCCAGTTGACTGTAATGTTGATACAACCCTTCTTGTGTCGGCCTAATATAGGCTGGTGTCATCACCAGTGCTGCATGTGCACCGAGACTCATGGCCATTTGAGTCAGTTCGATACATGCCTTTGTCGCATTTGCTGCCGTCCCTGCTATCACAGGGATCCGTTCACCCGCTTGTTCAATCACGGTTTTAATCACCAAGCGTTTTTCAGCATACGTCAACGTCCCGGCCTCACCCGTAGTCCCGGCAGCTACCAATGCATGGGTCCCTGCTCGAATATGGAGTTCAACCAACTCTCGCAACTTATCCACGTCGATCTGATCATCTAGTAAGGGCGTAACCAATGCCACTATACTTCCACGAAACATACTATCCTCTCAACAGTCCTATATCTCTTCATGGTACTTGTTGTAGCCCCATTTCACAAGACAACAAAAGATTGTATTTTGATCGTATTGACTATATTTGTACTATAATCAGAGGGAAGGATACCTATTTCAAGGAGCGACTCATCATGAAAAAATACATATTACTGACTTGTTTTCTAGGGTTAACCACGATCTTCGTTGGATGCACCAACACAGAAGTCGGCACTGCAACCGGTGCTGCCGCCGGTGCGGGATTAGGTTATGCGGTAGGTGGTGGCTGGGGTTCTGCTATTGGCGCAGGCGCAGGAGC